>JAJZDT010000059.1 GCA_021851535.1 Microcaldota archaeon
TTATAGAAAATAATAATAAGCATGTTGGTTAAATATATAGTTATTAATGAGAGGGCTCGTAACTCAGGCTGGCTAGAGTGGCAGGCTTTTAACCTGTAAGTCGGGGGTTCAAATCCCCCCGGGCCCGATTTATTTAAGAATTTTAACAAATATCACAAACTATAATAATTAAGTATTATAATATAAATTGATTTAATGAACAAAAATTATGTGCTTGCTGCAGTGATTGCGGTCATAGTAGTAGTATTGGTCTTATACTTAGCATCAAATTCATTATCACCTACGGTGCAGAACGGAGATAATGTATCTGTATTTTATACTGGTAGTTTTACTAATGGCACTATATTCAATTCAAATTTAAATAGTAGTCCATTTACATTTAAAGTAGGCGCGAACCAGACAATAATGGGATTTAATAACGCTGTTTTAGGGATGCATCTAAATCAGACAAAAACGCTAACCATACCTGTTAATGAGGCATATGGCCCAATTAATCCAAGTCTTATAATCGCAATACCACTGTCTAATTTTAAGAATCAATCTGTGAAAATGGGCGATGTTATAACTGATTCACAAAACGGTAGGGCATTGCAAGGAATAGTTATTGCATTAAACAATACTACAGCAACAACAAATTTTAACCCTCCACTTGCGGGGCAAGCATTAACCTTTACAATACGCGTTGTAAAAATATCAAAATAAATTTTTAATTTAGCCCTACTTAATTTAAATTGATTTAGTGATTTTTTGGATAACATTGAAGTAAATACAACAGAACATCCTGTAAAGGAGAATAACATTATTCATCTACTAAAAAATACTCTCTACAGTAATCGCGTGCTATTTCTTGTGATGCTCATATATCTTATACTATCTTTATTTGTATTTTACCCTATAACTGTTGGCATTACGAATAGAGTTGCAGGCGTTGGTGGGGATATATATCAGATGTTATGGAATAACTGGTGGGTGGGATACTCCACATTTACATTGCATCAGAGCATATACTCTTCAATGCTACTATTCTGGCCGGTTGGATCAAATTTAGTATACCAGACCCTAATACCTATAGGTTCTTTGATAATATATCCGCTTGAAGCTATTAGCAATGCATTTGCATACAATGTGCTCTTCTTCTTGGGAATAATGCTCTCAGGATTTACTATGTTTATATTATCTGACTATGTAGTAAAGAATAAGTACGCTGCATTCATTGCAGGAATAATTTATACATTCAGCGCATTCCACATCGCGCAGTCCTATGGACATATTGAATATGCAAATATAGAATGGATACCACTCTCAATCTACTTTTTCATGCGCATAATAAAGAAAGATTACATTAAAATAAATCATAAGCACATAAAATATGGCAAATATATATTAGCGCTATTTCTTTCAATATCCTTTTTACTATCAATGTTTATGGGAGATGTGGAGCAGGGCGTAATGACAATAATGGTATTTGTTTTGATATTCCTATTTTATTTACTAAAAAAACAAACACGCAGTCATGTTTTAAATGTGGAATTCTTCACGCTCATTGCAATATTTATTGTAGCGACGTTTATATTAGGTTCATGGGCATTTATACCATTTATAACCAAAACGTCTGGCAGTACTCTAAATCAGTTTAATGGTGTACAGAATAATATGGTATGGAGCGATGATATACTATCCTATTTTCTTCCAAGTTTCTATAATGGTATATTTAATGGGGCGTCAGCATCGTACATATCATTATATCATGGAGATCTTGGCGAAACAATATCCTATTTTGGTTATATTGCAATGATTCTGGCACTATATGGTATGTACAAAAAAAGGCAGGATACCTATATTTGGATTTTTATAGGAATAATATTTTTCCTTCTATCATTGGGCCCTTACATATTGATAAACAATAATAATACAAATATACCAGGACTTTATTTACTAGCAAAGTTAATTCCAGGGGTTAATATAATAAGAGAGCCTGGTAGGTTTGATCTTTTGGTTATGATTGCAGGTGCAATAGTTGCCTCCATTGGTACAAATGAGCTCTTTGAGTTTTTAAAGCACAAAAATTTGCATATACACATAAAAAAGATGGAGTTAGTAACCGCTGCAGTAATTTCTTTATTTATAATAATTGAGGTTGCAATGCCCCCATTATCTGCAACGCAAATAGCTCAAACTACAACGGTTATTAATATGTCTAATCTATATGTTCAGTTGGGTACACTACCACAAAACTTTACCGTTCTTGTATTACCAATACTTCCAGATCAATATTCATTGCAGCCTGGGTTATATCCGGGCAAGGCAATGTTTAGCACAATTGCATCTCATAAAAGTATAATTGGAGGATATTTAACGCGTGAAAATACTACAGAACAGCTATCTGTTTATAATGTACCTCTTGCGGTAAGCGCAACAAATCTTGAACAGTTCGGTGCATTTGATTACGGATCTCCAATAATAGAAAATTATACAAATCAGACATTACTCTCATTATACTTTTACAATACTACAATCGTTACGCTTGATAAAACTGCATATAATAAAACCGATTTGAATACAATTGGAATTTATTTAATAAAAACATTCGGCGCCCCAATATACGAGGGCAACTCTACTCTAGGATTTACTACTATAAATGCTATAGATGGCTCACTCTTTAAGAGTTATGTATCATTTCCAACATTGACAGATTGGAATGAGAGCATCTATAATCTTAATGGACAACAGAAGATTTTATGGACGCCAATAAATGGCGGCACAGTGACCGTATATGCCCCATATAATGCTATATTAGCGCAAAATGGTGTAGAAGATATAAACACTACAATAAGTATAAATGCAATATCTTTAGGCACAATATCTAATGTAGAAGTGCTTGATAATAATATACTAACAGGCTCAACAAAGTTAATAGGCACATTCAATGCCACTAACAATATGGCATACTATAAATTCAACACGGTGCTTGCTGGTGGGCCATCTGGGAATAGGATATACTTTGCATATAATAATCAAACATATCCGGTCGGAATATCCAACATAACCTTCAATAATTGATGATTTGAATCTAAATGCAAGGATTCTATGGGCGCATCTAATACAAGTAAAAATAATAGTTCGGCACATATCGGGAGCAGGGCTGTTAAAGTAGCTGGTGTTATATTTACAGGAAAGATCCTTTCATTTATTCTTCTTGCCGCATCATTTATAATAGTAGTAAGGATTTTGGGTCCAAGTACCTATGGTGTATATACACTTGCAATAGCTGTAACGGGATTCTTTGATGCTGTTGGGAACTTTGGGATAGGAACGGCTCTTAATAAATTTGTGACCGAATATAAAAACAAAAATGATTATAAGCGTATGGGCGATGCAATAAGTAATGGTCTTGCAATTATATTGATTACAGGAACCATACTCACAATAGCAACATTTTTAACAAGTCCTTTTTTTGCAGTCCAGGCGCTTCATAGCCCGCAATATACATATGTAATAGAAATTGCATCTATTTCGATACTGATAATGATGTTATTTGGCGCAGTAAATGGCGCACTGGTCGGATTTGGTAATGGTAAACAGATAGCAGTCTCACTTATAATAGTCTCAATAATACAATCCGCGCTTTCAATAATTTTGGCGCTTTTAGGGTTCGGATCGCTCGCCCCAATATTTGCCTTAATATTCGCATATCTTATAGGATTTGTCGCAGAAATTTACTATATACTTATTAAGAATAAAATACCGTTTATAAAACCAACATATATGGGTATTAAGCGATTATTTAACTTCTCCGTGCCCATCGCAGCGGCAAATTTTATGCGTGTAGTGATGAGCAATGCGGCCTTAATAATACTTGGAATATTTGCAACGGCATTTGTTATAGGAAACTTTGGCGTAGCATCCAAAACGGGCTTTTTGATAAATATAATAACCGATTCTGTAAGTATATCATTGATATCAGCATTTAGTAGTAGTCTTATAAATGATTCAAATAAAAGAAATACCGGAAGAATTTTTTCTTACTCTGTATACCTTTCATATCTTGTGGCAAGTCCTATGCTCTTTGCCGTTATGGTACTCTCAAAGCCTATATCCTATACTGCATTTGGAAGCGCATACACGCTCTCCCCATTATATATAGCCATATTCGGCTTAGGATTCTTTATAGGCATATTTGGTATATATGCAAGTCAGCTTCTTATTAGCGCAAGCATGCTGCGATCATTGCTCAAATACAACATAATAATATCAATATCTCAGATACTGCTTGCATTAATTCTTATACCAATATTTGGAGGGCTTGGCGCCGCAATAACAATCTTTTTAGCAACCCCTTTAATTACTAGCATACTATTTGCAATACCTATGAGAAGAACATTTAAGGTTGACTTTAGAATTGATCGGCTTATACGCATAACAATTGCAAATATGCTAATGGGGGCGCTATTTTTTATTACCACAATAATACTTCCAGGATATTTTATACCTCAAATAATATTAGCCCCGATATTAACGCTTGCAATATACCCAATACTCTTAGGTATATTAAAATGTATTAGTAGAAATGACATAAAGAAAATAGATAATCTAACTAATCGCCTGCCTCTCTTTAATAAGTTCTTCTCTTTTATGACAAATTATATATCCATATTTTTATAATCTATTTAAGCAGGTCCTTAATGTATTTTAACCGATCCCTATTCTCATATTCGAATTGAACCATAGTTTTAGAGTAATTAAGCTCTCCAGGTCTATATATTCTATCGAGTGCAAGCAGATTAAAACTCATACCAACATGTGCATCTATTACGATACTACGTAATTCGCTGCCGAATAAATCCGCCTCTATAAGTGATATATTATTTAATGCAAAAAGCCTGATTATATCAACTAGTAATGCTGTGTTTTGGTCATTTTGCATTCCGAAGATTCTGCCTTGCAATGATGGGCTGGTCTTAGATTGCAGGCCATTCATTTTTGAGAGTATTTTCGATAAATAATTCATTACTGAGCTATCCGGCTTAAATAGATTTGCTGCGCAGAGCGCGCGTGTATTTACATCATAAACGGATATAAATATGGGATAACTTAATGACTCACAAAACATGTATCTTATTCCAGACATTTGGTTATAATCCAATGTCCATATCTCATTAATATCGATATTATTGGACATACTATTCTTTATTATTTTGGACTTTGATATGTGCGCCCTATCCTTTACGCCATAATAATAGCGCTCTTTGTTGATATTATTATTCATTACCCTAGATTCAAGCATTCCTAGAAAATCCAACTCTTTCACCTATATCTTTATAAATATTTTTATCACATAATTACATATTATTCTATTGCGATACCATAATGGTTAGTTATGCGTTTATCCACAGCATTAGTATATATCAAGAATGCTTTATAAATATAACCGAATTTAATTACTACAAGTGAGCCAATGAAGTTTGAGATAAAGGAGGAGAATGAGAAGGCGCTCAGGTTTATAATGGATGCTGATATAAGTGCCGTCAATGCGATTAGAAGAGCTGCGGCAAATAGCGTTTCATGCTTTGCCATAGACCGGGTTATATTCTACGAGAATACGAGCGCAATGTTTGATGAATATATTGCGCATAGAATAGGTTTAATACCTATAAAGACTCCCAGCAAGGGCTATAACGAGAGCGATGAGATTGTATTTAGTTTAGAGGCTACAGGTCCAATTACTGTATACTCCCGCGATTTGAAGAGCACGGATAAGGATGTTGTAGTTGCTAATGGTGATATACCTATAATAAAATTGGGCAATGAGCAGCGCCTTAGAATAGACGGCAAGGCTATTCTTGGAATGGGCATAAAGCATGCAAAGTTCCAGCCGGGACTTGCAACATTCAAGGAAATATCTGAGAACAAATATGAATTTTATATTGAGACATTTGGCCAAATGCCACCCAAAGAGATAGTAATTAAAGCGGCGGAGAGTATAAAAGAGAGATTGAAAGAGATTAAGAAAGCTATAAAATAATGCGTATATGCTGCGAGGGTGGCAGAGTATGGTCAAATGCGCAGGACTGAGGGTGGTATTTTTGCCATCAGAA
>JAJZDT010000047.1 GCA_021851535.1 Microcaldota archaeon
ATCTATATAGTAAATATAATTTAATTGACTGATTTCATGGATATATCTGTACTAAACCCATTTTTTTATCCTTATGGCGGCGGAACAGAGAAGTTGTAACAAAGTATGGAAAACGTGTGAGCGTTGCGAACATAACATTAAAAGATGAGACTGGAACGATACAAATGTCACTTTGGGGTGATGATATATCTAAGGTTTCAAAGGGAGATGTCATAGAAATAACAAATGGTTATGTATCAGAATTTAGAGGATCCCCACAACTTTCATCAGGTAAGTTTGGTAAAATAAATGTTATAGAAAAAGGTAGCGGAGATGAAGAGACTGCTGATGCAGAGGAATATGACTCTGCAGATCAGGTACCAGAAGAGTAATTTTGCTTACTATGATTGTTTTGTATGCAAGATTATAACATCTCTATAATTGTGATGGATACACTCAGAAATGATACTTTTTCTGAGATATTCCAAAAACAAGGTCTTGCACACGACAATTTCTTTTTATATGATAAATGCATTGCTCCTGCGCCATGGACATTACCTTCACACGCTTCGCTCCTTAGTGGTATGTATCCTAGTAGCCATGGGGCACATGAAACTAAGAAAGTAAAGAGTTTAAACATAGAACAGATAAAACTTAAACATAAGACAATAGTCTCATATTTAAAACAGAATGGATATAACACCAGTTGCATATCTGCAAACCCATATGTGCATCCTATATACGGTTTTGATGAATTTAATTTTTTTTATGAAGAATCATATTTTACAGATATTTTTGGTAGTGTTATTGAAATATCAGATGAATTAAAACCAAAAATATCTGAGTATAGAAACAAATTCGGTAATAATATTATTGAACTTTCAAAAGCCATAATCAAAGAGGATCCTAATCTTTTTATTGACGTATTTTTTAGCTCTGCTGCAAGAACGCCTAGGGCAGCTGCAAAAAAAATAAAAGCAAAATTTATAGATGGATGGCCGCTTGAAAAGGGAGGTAGCAAAATAGTAAAAAAAATAAAGGATATGGATTTTGACAAAAAATCTTTTCTGTTTGTAAATTTAATGGAAGCACATGATCCATATATTGGTAAAAAGAATATGGATTTTAATTGGTCTACCCCATTTAAAGATAAACCTATTGATCCCGATCTAATTAAAATATGGAAGAAAATTTACCTTAAAGGATCTATGTTAAGTTACAATTATGCAAATAGCATTACAAAAAACTTACTAGATAGGTATGGAGAAGATCAGATAATAATTTTAGTATCGGATCATGGACAGGCGCTTGGTGAAAATGGATTTGTTGGACATGGCACAGTACTTGATGATGAGGTTATACGAGTACCTCTTGCAATATATGCACCCAGAAAGATAAAACAAAAAAAGATAGAGGGATATCAATCATTGGTGAATATACCAGAGTTTATAAAATTCGCTTTAATAGGATCCGCTAATGCCTCAACTAAACTTACTTCTAAAAAGGTAATTTCTGAAAGTTTTAGCATTCCTGCAAATCTTTATTCCACTCCCGGGATAAACATGAAAAAAGTAGCAAGGTATGACAAAAAGATTACTCGTATTTTTGAATAATCAATTTATAATCCCTATGCCAGCAAATTTTCCTGCAGAGTATATTGTGAACCTACCTAATTCATCTATGCGTTCGAAAGGAGCTATCGGGACTTTTTTCTTTAATATTATTCTTGCTGCGCCAAATTCCAATGGATTTATATTGCTACGTATATGGGGGATACCTTCAAGATCAATAATATGTTTTATTTCTATATTATTACATTCTGCCTCAAGCCCATTGAATTTTATTATAAGTGGTAATTTAAGATTATTCACAGCAAAAACAAGAGATCTGAAGGCATCAGCGGATTTAACCGTCTTACTATCATTTGATAAAACGCTTCCTTTCATCTCTTTTTGGTATGGAGTATTTATATAAACTACAGGATTCTCTCCAGTAGATGCGGATTTAACCGTTTTGTTTTTAGATATTATTTTTGTAATTTTTACTTTTTTACCATCCGGAAGCATTGTATATGTGGCATTTATAATTTTACCACTCAATACACGTGAGGATATAGGTGTATTTCGGTCATTGTTTAATGCACCTAAAAGCAACATACAAGTTTTATCATACGGATTCTTTTTTTGTAAAGTACTGAAATTTACTAATGTATCCATCAATGTTTTACCACCATACCAACGCATATGTTCAGATACTTTTACTATATTTTCATTATTGTATGCAGAGATTGGGACAAATGCAATATTCTCGTAACCGACCTTCTTTATGAAACTCTCCATGTGTTCTTTTATAGTATCAAATCGTGTTTTATCATAATTTACAACATCCATTTTATTAACTGCAACAATAATGTTAGATATTCCAAACATACGCGCTAAAAATATATGCCTGCGTGATTGTTCTTTTATACCCTCATCGGGTTTTGCTGATACCATGAGTATAGCAGTTTTTGCATATGATGCTCCGCTCATCATGTTTCCTATAAGCTCTTCATGACCAGGTACATCAATAAGTTCAAATGCAAACTTTTTGTATTGCACTTGAGTTCGTGTAGTATCTATTGTGAGCCCATGTTTTCTCTCTTCATAAAAGCTATCAAGCAAAAATCCGGGTTCAAATGGCCTGTTTAATTTTAAACTGATGTTTTTTGCCTCATTTATGCGCTCCGGAGAGATAGAGTTTGTTGCTAAAAGTATAGAACCGATGAGTGTTGATTTTCCATGATCCTTATGCCCAAGCATTGTGACTTTGTTTACTTTCATAAAATCCCTTTACATATAGCCAAGAGCTCGTAATTTTTGCATCACATACTCTTTTTCCTTATCCTGCTGTCTTCCAGATCTCTCTTCAATATTTGTTTTCTCGAGTTCTTTTATAATAGCATCTATAGTTTTTGCCTCAGATTTTATAGGTACTGTACATTTAGTGCATCCAAGACTTCTATATCTATATCCGTTTCTAGAAATGTATAATGGATTCATAGGTATACGCTCTCTTTTCGTATATGTCCATATATCTATTTCATTCCAATCCAGTAGTGGATGTATCCTTACATGTCCATTATTATCCATTTTTGATGAGTAATCATTCCATAGTTCTGCAGGTTGCTCTTTATAATTCCATTTAAAATTGCTATCTCTTGGACTCATATACCTCTCTTTACTTCTTATTCCATGCTCATCTCTTCGTATAGACACGATAAGACCATCAAAACCATATTCTGACATTAATTTCTTTAATGCGTCTGTTTTATTTGAGCCACAACAGCTATATCCAGATAATTCACCTTTTATCTTCGATTTAGCTACAATAAGATTCAGGTTCCATTTATCCGCCAACATATCCCTAAATTCATATGTTTCTGGAAAATCTATTCCATTATCTATATGTATCACAGGGAAGGGTACTTTTCCTAAAAACGCTTTTCGTGCAAGACCAAGCATGCATGTTGAATCTTTACCCATACTCCAAAGTGCTGCCATGTTTTTAAATTTATCTTTAGCCTCACGCATTATAAATACACTTTTTTCCTCTAAATCGTTTAAATCTTGTTTTATCATTTAAATCACTTTTTAATATTTGCATTGAGTAATCCTTTCATATGTATAGTAGCACCACTAAATTCGCCTCCTTTCTTCATAAAAAGCGGTACCGTACCTATTTCTTTCATTTTTGCATCGTATAATTCCACATATGCATTCTTTAGATCTTTTTGTGTTTTAAGTTTTTCGCCTTTATAGACCACATGGTAAAATTTTAGATTGCTTTTTTTAATCATTTTCTCAAAACGCACCCATTCTTCTTCTTGTGGGTTTTTCCATAAGTTTTCCATTGATTTTTTTATCTCTTCCATAAAATCACTAAATATTATTAAATATAGCCAAGGGCCGTAAGTTTCTTTGCTATACTAGTATGATGTTTTTTATCCTCTATGTCTATAAGAGATTCTCTTAGTACATAAGTTGCATAATCTGAAACAGAAGAAAATCCTGTCGTATTTATTCTCTTTTTTATTTTGTCAAAAAGAGGCTTTGGTATAGTTATTGTCGTATGTTTTCTTATAACATCCATAATATCACAATTTATTTCAATGTCAATACATTAAACTACATTAAGATATAAAAAGGTTTTGATTTGATTATAGCATGTACATTTAATAGTTATAAAAATAAATGCTAATATTCTAATTAAGTATTATAAATATTACATAATAAAATAGATGTGTGATTTGATGCGTACATTAAACATTATACTTATAATAGCTGTAGTTGCAACATTTGCCATTGTATTTTTTGTTATAAATAGTGGCAACTCTAATTCAAATATTATAGTTACAGCGCAGGATAATGTAGCAGTAAATAAAACATTTATATCCGAACTTAGTGCTATTGCAAACAACAAAAGTCTAGCCGCGTCTGTAGGTACTGGAATAACATCAAATCTACCTGCTGCAAAATCAAATTATACTTTATTAAAGAGTGGAGGTAAACCAGAAATTTTATATATAGGAGCTGATTATTGTCCTTTCTGCGCCATTACTAGATGGGGATTAATACTAGCTTTAATGCGTTTTGGCAATTTTACAAATTTACATTATATGACATCTAGCTCTTCTGATGCATATGCAAATTCTCCCACATTTACTTTCTATAATTCTTCTTACAATAGCAATATAATAAATTTTACAGAAGTTGAACTTCAAACAAATCAATTAAATACAACCACTTCAAATTACCCACAATTACAAAGTTTAACTCCATTTCAAAGATTGGTTTTTGGAAAATATAACAAGGTTGGCAGCATACCTTTCATAGATTTTGGTAATTATTCTATACAAATAGGAGCTGAGATTACACCCCAACTTATTAGCAATCTTAATTGGCAACAAGTGGAAAATAATATAAAAACGCCTACAACCCCATTAGCCCAAGGAATCATTGGTATGGCTAATATATATACCGAACAAATATGTACAGAGATTAATAACACTGCGAGCGCATGCAAAACAAATAATTAAAAGCTTGAATAATGAATAATGTATAGTAAGGGGTTGTGGCGTAACTTGGCAGCGCGGCAGGCTCCAGATGTTTATCAGATTAAAATGAGCTTTTGCGATGATTAGGATCTGGAATTTTGAAAATATGAAGTTACCTGCACGTCGGGGTTCAAATCCCCGCGACCCCACCTAAAAATATGCATACTTCTTTACTATAATTCTAAACATATTGTTAATTATTACATTATAAAATTTATTTATTATTTTTCGAAAATTATTTATTTTAAATTTAAATAAGTTTCTATCTTTAATATCATTAAATCATTATATTAAAATCTCTATAGCTTCTTTTACTGCTTTTTCTTTTTTAGATATAATTAATGCATTAAATAGCTCGGATATATTTATATCTGCATTGAAACCTAATTTTTTTAATTTTTCACTAAATAGCGCAAAACCATATTCTTTTATTGAATTACCCATGATTTTTCCTTCTTGTATATCGGATATCTGTTTATCTATTTTTGGATCTACAAAATTTTTTACATCAAAATCAAGGTATATACTATCTTTATACTGTTCTTCTATAGATCTAATGGGCATATCAAGTTTTGAAAATCCATTACCGATAGTACCAAATATTATTATTTTGATTATAGGTTTTTTTGAATTAGCAAACGCCATCTGGCTGTTTATTTTTTTTTCTATCAATTCTTTAAAGCTTTGTGGTGTTGCATTATGAATTGTTATCTCTGATGCAATAAATGGTCTTGAATTAATTTTAAAAAATTCAAATGTACGTGTTATGGTATCATAGATGAAAAATCCTTTATCCTCCTGCTCTCCACTCTTTAATTGAGTAAGTACAGTACTACCAGGTATTAAAAAATCATTCCCGTGGATTTTGTCAATTACTTTATTATGTATGTGACCATTTATGTACAAATCAAATCCTTTAGGTAATTCATCGTTATGTATAAAATGATCACTAAATGGCAGCAACTCGTATGTTGATTGATGAAACATAAATATATTGAAACTACCTAATATCGGTT
>JAJZDT010000119.1 GCA_021851535.1 Microcaldota archaeon
CCCGCATCTAGTATGAATATTGTTGCAACCTCAGGTATATCAAGTCCTTCACGCAATAGATTTATTCCAACAAGTATGTCAAATTCACATGCTCTTAGTTGCCTAATTAGCTCTATACGCTGCAAGCTATCTATCTCACTATGCAAATATCTAACCCTAAGCCCCTCTTTTGCAAGATAATCTGTTAAATCCTCCGCCATTCTCTTTGTGAGTGTTGTGACTAAAACTCTATTATTATTTTTTATTGTCTCTTTTGACATTTTAATTAAGATACTCATCTGACCCTCTATTGGCAATACCTCAACTATAGGATCTAAAAGTCCTGTTGGTCTAGTTATGAGTTCTACTGCTCCATTGCTCTTACTAAGTTCATACTCTCCAGGGGTTGCGGAAACAAAGAGTGTCATATTCATTTTAGCTTCAAATTCCTCAAATTTAAGCGGTCTGTTATCAAATGCGCTAGGAAGCCTAAAACCAAAATCAACTAGATTCTTTTTTCTTGCATAATCACCATTATACATAGCTCTAGATTGTGGTATCGTCTGGTGGCTTTCATCTATTATAAGTAAATAATCTTTTGGGAAATAATCAAGTAATACAAATGGGGGTTCTCCAGGTTTTCTACCGTCAAAATGTCTGCTATAATTCTCAATTCCATTGCAGTATCCCATCTCATTTATCATTTCAAGATCATATTTAACTTTCTTTTCAATTCTTTGGGCCTCAAGCGGAGGTAGTTTTAATATCTGTTCGCGCATCTCCAATCTTATGCTCTCAAGCGCAGCTTTTTGTTTTTCCTCCGGAACTACAAATTGTCTTGCTGGATATAACATCATATCATTAATCTTTCCTATAACGTCTCCTGTAAGTGGATTAATTTCTTTTATACTATGTATGGAATTATTCTCAATTTCGATGCGTATTATGTTATCCTCGTATGCTGGTATCACATCAATTACATTTCCACGAACTCTAAATCTTCCAGATTCTAATACTTTATCATTTCTTTCGTATTGTATCTCGACTAGAGATCTTAAAATATTCTGCCTTAATGCCTTTGCCCCCACCTGTAATGAAATAGACATATTCTTAAAATCTGTCGGATCCCCAATTCCATATATGCAGCTTATACTTGCAACTACTATAGTATCTTTTCTGCTTACAAGACTTGAAACTGCATGTAATCTCATCTTTTCAATCTGCTCATTTACTGATGAATCCTTCTCTATATATGTATCTGTTGTTGGAATATAAGATTCTGGCTGGTAATAATCATAATATGATATAAAATATTCAACCCTATTATTCGGGAACATCTCTTTTAGTTCTGTATATAATTGTGCTGCAAGGGTTTTATTATGCGCAATTATTAGTGTCGGTTGTTGTAATTTTGATATAATATTTGCCATAACAAATGTCTTTCCACTCCCAGTTATCCCAAGCAATGTTTGTTTTTGGGACTTTTTGAATTTTGAAAGTATCTCATCTACTGCTACTAACTGACCTGGAGATATTTTATAAGGAGATACAAGCTCAAAATCCATACATGCACCAAAAGTTAATACTTCTGTTAAGTTTTGTTTTTCAAGCTTTTATATGTTGGTATTTGTTTGCATGTTGTATAGAGCTAATTATATGTGAATATACGTGTATTAATGTGGAATTTGTATATATTTTTAGTGCCCTGATATAAGAGCATGCATTAACTGTTCAAGGCGCATTAGATCTTTAATACTAATTGATTCCTTTGTAGTATGCGCATTTTTCACTCCATCACCCAAATTTATGCAGCACAGTCCTTTTGTGTTGAATATGTTTGCATCGCTGATTGCCCAACTGTTAATTAAATTAGGTGTTGTCCTAATGCTCAATGTGCTTTTAATCGCATGTGCAATTGTAGGATTGTTCTTAAGTACTTTATAACCATCATTTTCCCTAGCTATTTTAAGCCTGCCCGATAGTTTAAATTTGATTAATGTCTTTTTTAGTGCATCTTTCAATTCTGCCTTATATAAAATTATATCTCTCTCACTAATGCTTCTCATTTCGCCTTCTATATTAACCGTTCCAGGTACTGCATTTCTCACACTGCCTATTTTCACAACACCAATATTTGCTATCATGTTATTTGATACTATTCCTGTTTTTACTTTTTTTTGTAGCCATATAAACCCATCTATTGGATTATTTGCATCTTGAGGTTTTGAAGCATGAGCACCATTTCCTATAAGTGATATATCGAAACGTTCGTATGCTGGAGACGATAATACTATGGTCCCTATTTTAGAAACTGAATCAAAGCAAAAACCTTCTTTTGCATTTAAAAGATTATAATTAAACTTTATGGCGCCATAATTTCCACTTTCTTCAGATTTCGTAATAATTAGTTCTATGGGCCTATGCTTTTTTCTACTTCTACTGATTTTTTGTGTCATGTTAATTATTGCTGCAATAGCTGCTTTGTTATCCGCACCTAAAATAGTTGTTCCATCTGAATGTATCCGCCCATTACTAATAGATGGTTTTACGTTATTACATGGCTCTACGTTATCCATATGAGCACATAGAAATAATGGTGTGCCAACACCATCAATTTGCGCGTATATATTCCCGAAATTATCCTCTACTGCATTGGTATATTTATCTATCTCGGATAACACAAGCTCTTTTACACCATCCTCTCTTCCAGGTGGCGAATACTCCCTAACTAAACGAATAAATATATCAATTAAACTATTTGGCATATAATCAACAATATTTTTAATAATGTAAAGCCTTTTTTAGACGTGATATTACTTCCTGTTGGGCATCTAATTTATTTTCCATACGCAGCAGGGGCCTGACATGTCTACTTATTTTTTGCTCCATTAAATTTGCAAGCATTATGTCTGATATGTACATAAAGCACTTAGTGCCAAGGTGCACAAAGTATCCAAAATCAGATCTATTATACTCTTTTATTGCCGGATCTGTTATCTGTACTCTATATTTACACTCATTACAAATCCCAAACCCTGTACCACTTGGTTTTGTACAGGTACATGTAAAAGGCGCTATTATCGGGAGCTCATTATGAGATACTATCTTATAATTCTTAAATCCCTCTTCTAAAGATACTCTCTTAATCGCTGATATAAACCTTGCATTTTTCGAGGTACTTAACAATAGTGTGTTCATGTGACTATCTATATGTTTAATTAATACTCTAAGCATATCCTCAGAGTAGTGATTCCCCCTAAGATTTACGTCAACTACTGCGCTTCCTATTTCCATGATGTTTCCAATATCCTCAGGAAGTCCAAGCTCTTTACTTTTTGAACTATACAACAGAGGTAACAGTCTTACAAATCCATTATCGTTTCCATCATCAGATCTTAAGACTACAGCAAGACCAGAATTATAACTTTCACGCATTTTATTTGATGATATCGGAAGCAGATTTTTTTCATTACTTGCAATTAACTCTAATCTTTCAAAATTTATTTCATCTCCAAGTACGTGATCTTTAGTCAATATTGTTGCGCGGCCATTACTAGTTGCTATTCCATTTCCAAAGTTCATTAGTGTAATTTTCATTTACTCACTCCTTTTAATTTTTAATTTGTCATAAAACGAAGTTTTTGGGAGCTCTTTATTTCTTTTTGCCATTTCACATATATTCTGGAACTACCTATTTTTATAATTAAATTTAATATTTCTATTATATGAGGTTGCTACTGCAATTATACCTCTAGATAACCTTTCAATGTTCATAAAACTGCTAATATATTATTTATAAACCATATATTTATGTTTTTCGTACTAATATTACGAATTTCGTAAAGTACAAAAATAAAGCAATTAAGAAATAAATAATTGGAAATTTTAGCATATATAAAATTATTTTAGCACTAGAAAAGTATCTGTATCAATTATATCTGGAATTTTTCTGATCCTCTCTACAGTACTATTTATGTTTTTTATTTCATTTGATTCTATAAAGCAAATAATGTCCTGTTTTCCAGAAACTTCATATACAGAATTTATTCCAAAATTCTTTATTAAATTTGCAATTTTAGTTGTGGGCGTTTTAACAGCAACTTTTATCATAACTATTGCTTTAATCTCTCTTTTATAATCTATTGTAAAACGAAGAAAATCGGTATCAACCAT
The DNA here is from genome assembly GCA_021851535.1 of Microcaldota archaeon. Next base: position 4,153 of record JAJZDT010000119.1, read on the forward strand.
TTTTTTGATCCTGAATCTTACAGCACCTTCACTTATATTTAATCTATTTGCTATTTCTACAAAAGTAATCCTACTATTAATTTTAAGTATATTAAGTATCTGCTCGTCTAATTTATCCATATTTATACCATGTTTTTATACTCTGAACCATCAAAGTTAAATGTTGCAAAATAATCTTTAATCGTTTCAGACCTTCTTATTAATTTAATATTACTATTTGTTTGTTTCAATAACTCTGCGCTTCTTAATTTTCCATTATAATTAAAACCCATTGCATAACCATGTGCTCCTGAATTATGTATTGCAAGAATATCCCCAATTTCTATTTTTGGCAGCATGCGGTCTATAGCAAATTTATCATTATTTTCACATAAGGATCCAACGATGTCATATTTAAATTCATTTGGCGCATTCTCCTTTCCAAGAACTGTTATATGGTGGTATGCACCATACATTCCAGGACGCATAAGATTTGCCATGCTTGCATCTACACCAATATATTCTTTGTAAATATGCTTTTCATGTATGGCAGTAGTTATAAGATACCCAAAAGGTCCAGTAATCATCCTTCCATTTTCCATAAATATCTTTAAAGGAGAAAGATTGTTTTTTTGAATTTTTTCTTCATATAAATCTTTAACTTTTTTAGACACAATGCTTAAATCCACAGGATTTTGATTTGGTTTGTATGGTATCCCTATTCCACCACCTAAATTTATAAATTCGATTTTTATTCCAAATTTTTTATATATTTCAAATACTAAGTCAAAAAGCATATCAGCAGTCTCTACAAAAGCGTTAGGATTAAGTTCATTCGAAGCTATCATGGTATGAAGCCCAAATCTTTTAACGCCTTTTGCTGTCATTATCCTATATGCTTCAAAAAGTTGTTCTTTTGTGAGTCCATATTTTGCACTCTCTGGATTGCCTATAACATTTCCCTCATTTGTTTTTCTTAGAGGTCCGGGGTTATATCTAAAACATATAAGAGAAGGTATAGTTGCATTATCCTCAAGGAATTTAATATGTGTAATATCATCAAGATTTATTATCGCTCCAAGTTCTAATGCCTTTTTGTATTCTTCAATTTGTGTATTATTTGAAGTAAACATTATATTCTCTCCACCAAGACCAACCTTTTCTGCAAGGATTAGCTCAGGTAGTGAACTACAATCAGCACCACAACCATTTTCTTTTAGTATATTAATTATGTAAGGGTTTGGGCATGCTTTTACAGCAAAATAATTTTTAAATTTATAAATCCATGAGAAATTTTCATAAAAAGATTTCACATTTTCTATTATACCTCGTTCATCATATATATGAAAAGGTGTGGGATATTTTTCTTTGATTTTTTCTATTTCTTTTTTATTAAAAAAAAGTTCGCTATTTTTGTTCATTTAACCACTAAATCCTAGGTTATTTGTAATATATATTATTTTAATAGTGTTATTTTATATTATAATCGTTTATTTTAAAGTAGGCAAATCAATTAAAAATTAGTTATATATTGATAAAAATATTCCATAAAAAAATTAAAGAACTGGCATGTGCCAATTTTATTCTTTTCCGCAATTGCAATCTTTGTTTCCGCAACCACATGATGATTCTTCCTGGCAACTTCCACCACAACCACAGCTATTTGTAGAGTCCATTTGTTTAAATATTGATTTTTGGCCCATCATATATCCTTTAATGAATGCACGGAGTTCATTTTCGCTCATAGCGTTTAAAAGTTCCTCTTTCCTCTTCCACATTTCCATTTTTTTTGAATGAAAATCCATTTTTTCGTCATTCATACTATCATCATTAGATTATAAACAGGTTAAATATTTACACATATCCATACAATTAGCATCATTTATATAAAAGAAATTTATTGTAGTGGGACTAT
>JAJZDT010000131.1 GCA_021851535.1 Microcaldota archaeon
GTATGAAAATAAGTGCATGTATCCCAAAAAGTATAGTAAAAATAATAAGCGGTGCAGGGCATACTCCGCATTATTCACATGCACAGGAGATAAGCGTAATCATAAACGATTTTGTAGGTAAAGAAAATGAAAATAGCTATAATATCAAAAAATAATTATCCACAACTTGAAGACCTTAAAAAAAATTTTACTATTGTGGAGCACAATCCAGATATTTGTGTTGCAATAGGCGGCGATGGGACATTTATAAAAGCAGCAAGATCCTTTAAATGTCCTTTACTTCCAATACGAACAAACGAGCGGGGTAGCCTTGGTTACTACGCAGATGTATCCTTAAACGAGATGTCAAAAATTATATCGTTGTTAAAATCTAAAAATTATACTATAGAACCGCTTTCAAAAAAACTATATGTACGCCATAAAAATAGACTACATTATGCAATCAACGAGATACTGCTTAGAAATAATGCACAGGAGATATACTTTAGTATAAAAGAGATCGATGGCAAGAAAAAGATAAAAATATCCCCATTCATTATTTCAGGAGACGGGCTTATTATTACCAGTGCTATGGGTTCTACTGCATATAACAAGTCTGCAGGCGGCCCAATTATAATGACCCCTAAAGTATTGGGACTCACATTTCTAAATCCTGATGGGCCATATACCCATCCAATGATTATTGATGGTGGATCTGTTATAGAAATAAAAGTTGAGAAATATAATGGGAGAATAATTGCTGATAATTTTGAGATAGCACATCTTGTTCCAGGGGATTCTTTCATTGTGGGAATGTCAAATCATGTTGTTCGCCTTATACGTTTCCCTAATATGCGTGAGCAATTTAGCAGTAAACTCAAACGTATGGTTTTAAGTAAATTTATAGAAGAAATATAGTTGATATATATGGTAGCAGAGAGTTCACCACACAATATACAGATAAATCAGAAGCCTTATCTGATAAACGAGATTATAAAAGCAACGCCAGACGTGAATGTATTCAGGTTTAAAGCTGCAGATAATACAAGAGTAAATTTTGATCCAGGTATGTTTATAATGCTCACACATATCGATCCAATAAATAACGAGAAAATAACAAGGGCGTTCTCTATAGCCTCCGCCCCAAATGCGCAAACAATAGATTTTTACATACATATGATACATGGAAGGCTTACATCAAAAATGGAGAACGCAAAGATAGGCGATCAATATTACATGACTGGCCCCTATGGCCAGTTCAGATTTGTTCCATCTGAAGATAAAAAAGTTTTATTTATTGCTGGGGGTACCGGACTTGCACCATTTATGTCGATGCTTAAACAAATAGACACCAATTCACATGATACAGATGTAGTACTTTTATATAGTATACGTTTTCCAACAGAGATTATTATGGGAAATGAACTAGAAGACATTAGAACACGCGTAAAGATGCAGATGGCGATAACCGTTACACGGCCTGAACAAAGCGAAAGCTGGGTTGGAGAGAGAGGGCATATATCTGTAGATATGATAAAAAAATATGCTCCTGACTACAAAGATAGAACTGCATACATTTGTGGTCCTTTAAATTTCGTAAAAGCAATGAAAGAAGCATTAGAAACACTAAATGTGCCTAATATTAAAATAAAAGCAGATGTATGGGGATAATTAATTACTTATTTTTAAACTTTATCCAACCTTGTTTTTATCTCTTCGAGGCTTAATTTTGTTGCAATTAATGGTATTTTTTCCATCTGCGCTAGTTTTATTGCAAGTCTATCTATATTAGTAAGCCCTTGAATAACAACAACCTTAGGTTTTATCGGAGCTACACGTATTACTACCATAGGCGATCTGCCTGTGGAAACATTTTCAAATATGAACGCTCTTTCAGTTGTACTTCCGAATAATTTAGGGTACTCTTGGGGAGATATTTCTAGTATAACCCTCAAGCTATCAATTGTAGTGTAACCAAATAGGTTTGTCATATTAAGCTGGTTGAGATTTGCTATAATCTTTCCTTCTATAATTCTGTTAAAATCGATGCCACTTAATGGGGTTGAGAAATCTTTTATATTATAGAATGGTTTGCTATTCTCACTCTTATCCAATACCATATTATTGAGGCCGCGTATAACGCTACTACCCCTCTCCTCATCAATTGTAAAGAGTGCATCAACAAATCTCTTTATAACACCTACTCCAGGACTTAGCCTTCTATTGCTTTCATAATCACTTATAGTAGATGTGGTTATTTTTATGCTCTTTGCCAGCTCTACCTGTGATACCCCAAAAAGTTCACGCCATTTCTTCATTGTACTTCCAGGGCTCTCTGACAATGCTATTTCACCAGCAATTTTCTCCTTTAAATCATCCATATATATCATCTAAGATTTTGTATGTTTATTTTTAGTTTTTTTACTTGTCTTTCTTTTATGTTTGTTCTTATTATACACATCTTTATACAATGTATCTATTTGAGCTGTCTGTGCATTATCAAGTGCTACTATATCTCCGGGCCTTTTTCTTATAAGTCCATATATAATTATACCGAGTCCTATAATTCCGAATACTATAATACTACCATATATTTCGAGCATTTGCGTTCCAAAATTATACAAATTGTTGTTTGATTGTTGAATAGTAGTTAAAGAAACAGGTGGTATATAACTTATATTAATAATAGCATTTTTGTCGGTCATATTTATAGTAGGTATATCATTTTGAAAAACAAGTGTTATATCTCCATAATTTAAACTCTTATTATAGTAATATATGCTATTTGTTGATGATTGAGTGTTGTTTGTTTTAGATAATCCACTCTGATACCCTACTACGGATTGATTATGAAATATCATAATTGTGCCTTTATTTCCAAGAGCAATTGCACTGCTATATCCATTTGTTTCATTCACATAAAGTCCATCAACCCATTTTTTAAAACCTGTAGCATTAAATACGTAAAAGTCTATCGGTCTGTTGGAAGTTCCTATTAATAAAAAGAGCGTTTGGTTATTTGTAATATTATAACTCATGCTCGTATATTTGCCATAATTAACCGTAATATTTTGCTGTGTGAACGGGCTTGAAACTAAAGATGGTGCAGCCAATCCTGCTATTGCTGCAATGACTAATATAACAATGCCTACTATTATTATTCGTTTATCCATAAACTCACTACCTTATCTCACATACTCTATAAAAAGATTAACATTAAAATAACTATTTTTAGGTACATTAATCTCTAACATACAGTCTCTTTTAGAATGGGGGTTGTGTGTAGTGGCTTTAAAATATTGCAAAACGGCACTGCAGCATATCCATGCGCCTTTAAATTCTTGGCGAATATATCTTTATTATGCCCATAAGTAAAGACCTCCCTTGCGCCTGTCTGGTTAATGTAATCCATAGATTGATTAAAATCTGCATGATCGCTTATAGGAAATTGAGCATCTGTATTAAAATGCATAAATGCAGCAAAACCGGATGCAATTGCGCTATACACTACTTTTTTATGTATACACGAAAGTTTAAATGCTAATGCCCTTATATCCCTTGTTTCTACTATTCCGACAAAGTTACCCCTCATATGCTCTTCTGCCTGATATGTGTCATAAATAAGATTAATTCCAGCATCCCCATAAACGCTATTAATACGCGCTATTTTAGGGGAAACTATCGGGATAATACTATTTTCATTCATTATATAATTAAGCTCCTGTGCTTTTCCCATAGCGTAAGCACTAAATAAAACAATGCCTTTAGATAACATTTTATTTATCCACGAAATCATTTTATCAATATAAAATTCCCTATCGTTAAATTTTATCTCCATATAAGGGTATGTAGAATCTATAACAACTATATCTGATTTAGGTATCTCTATTTTTTTAGGTATTTCTAATTGTTGTAATGTAAAATCTCCAGTGTAAACAATGCTTTGCATTCCCTCTTGCTCAACAAAAAGTTGTTTTGCCCCTAGCATATGGCCAGAATCAAGCATGCTAATGCCTAATGTTCTAGTATTAATCTCACACAATTTAGGCGCAATATTGTAAGCTGTTTTTATGAGCGATGCCGTTTCAGCGCTCATTATAACCCCATTTGATTTTTTAACTGCCGAAATATGATCCGTATGCGCATGTGAAACAAAATCAATCTCAGATTGATGGCATTTTTTATCAAGTGATATATAACGTCCGCCAACCTCTATCATATTTATCCAAGCCAGTATTCACAATATCTATTTTTATAACTTGTCTAGCGTATTTTTTTATATAAGGTATAAAAATATGTAATTTCATAAAGTAAGCGATTAAAATGATTAATAATATCATAATTATAGGTTCTGGACCAGCAGGTCTTACTGCTGCTCTTTATGCATCACGCGAAGGTTATTCCCCCATGTTAATTACTGGTTCTATTGCTGGTGGTCAGCTATTGCTTACAACTCTCGTAGAAAATTATCCTGCTTTTCCAGAAGGTGTTTTAGGCTCTGATCTTATCGATAAAATGAATAAACAGGCGCAACATTTTGGCACAAGATTTGTATCAGAAGACGTAGTAGATATTGATTTTAGCGTAAAGCCTTTTAAAATAAAAACAAATTTAAACATTTATCAGACTCATGCATTAATTATAGCAACAGGCGCATCAGCAAAATGGCTAGAAATAGAATCAGAGAAGAAATTTATAGGAAAAGGGGTATCATCATGTGCAACATGTGATGGCCCGTTTTTTAGAAATAAAAATGTAGTCGTTGTTGGGGGAGGCGATACTGCGATGGAAGATTCATTATTTCTTACAAAATTCGCAAATTCAGTAACTATATTACACAGGCGCGACTCTTTTAGGGCAAGTAAAATCATGCAAGAAAAAGTATTATCAAATTCTAAGATAAAAGTAATATATAACGTTGCAGTAGAAGAAATTATCGGAAATGATAAAATAACTGGTATTCGCATCATTGATATAAATAGTAAAAAATCAACACTCCTCCAAACTGATGGTGTTTTTGTTGCAATAGGTCATAAACCTAATACAGAGTTTCTTAAAGGCAAATTGAAATTAGACCAGAATGGATATATTATTACAACAAATGAGGTTTTTACAGAAATAGAAGGACTTTTTGTGGCTGGTGATGTAGCAGATCATAGATACAGGCAAGCAATAACCGCAGCTAGCAGCGGTTGTAAGGCGGCATTAGAGGCAAGAGCATACTTAAACCAAAAAGTTTTCTGATCTAATGTTTCCTGTACGTATAATAGAAAACATATAAAAAATTATAATCTCTTTTGTTTTGCAGCTTTGATAAGCCCCGATATTCTCACACCAACCTTTCTTACTGCTCTACCCTGCTCCACATTCGAAATGAAAAGCTCAGTTGCTACTTTATTTAGGTCATTAAGATTATCCGATGGTTTTATTGTTCTACTTTTAAGTTGGTCCACAAAATCCGAATATCTTATTTTAACTGTTACAATCCCGAATAAATAATGTTCCTTTTGAACTTCAAAAATAATCTCATTGCAAATACGATTAAAGACTAATATAATCGCGCTATACTCCATCGTATCCTTATCAAGCGTGCGCTCTCTTCCTATAGATTTTACCTCATAATTGGTTATTACTTCACTATCATCTATTCCATTTGCATTATTATACAATTCAAGACCCACACTCCCAAATTTTTCGATAAGCATCATTTTATTTGATTTTGCAAGCTCCCCCACTTTTTTTATACCTATCTCATCTAATCGCTTTCTGGTTTTTTCTCCTATACCATATAATTTTTGTACAGGTAAATCAGATAAAAACTCTTTCGCAATATCAGGCCCAACAAACTTAAGGCCATTCGGTTTTGCAAAATCACATGCCATTTTAGCTACAAGTTTGTTTGGTCCTATACCAATAGAGCAAGGCAATTGCGCATCAATATTTATACAATTTTTTATTTTTGTCGCATATTCAATCGCGTTTTCTTTGCTATCTACCCTATCAGATATATCAACAAAAGATT
>JAJZDT010000124.1 GCA_021851535.1 Microcaldota archaeon
TTTTATAACTTTATCATATTTTTTTTATTAGTTTTTTATTTATACCAACCTTATTGTATAAATTTGCGGGTATGCTAAAGCTCTCAGACTTTACATGTTTTGAATTTATATGTTTTTGTGGATTTTCCACGCCTTCGATTATGCCCAAAAGCATTTTTGGTATATTTATCAATGTTTGATAATCTTTAGACTCTTGAGTAAACTTTTTTGGAAGCATTATTGCAAGCGGCACTTTTATTACTTCATCATATAGGACGGTTCCATGCCCTACAAAACCATTTTCACCTAAAGATTGACCATGATCTGATGTTAATATAATAATCTGATCATCCCCATATGATTCTATAATATGCTCAACCATTTCAAAAGCATATGAATAACTAAGCCTTGCACCTTTTTTATATAACTTTTTCCACTTTTTTATATTTTTTTCACTTGGAGGATTTGTCATGAATGGAGTAGACCAATCGAAATCTTTTGATTTTTTCCCAATATATGGATCATGAGCTTCCATTATATTGACAAGAAGAAAAAAGGGTTTTTTGAATTTTAGGCTTTTAACACGCTCGACTATTTTTTTGCCACCCTTCTCTAATGGCCAACCATCAATAAATTTTGCCTTTGCTTTTTTAAGCAGGGCTTTTGGAGTAAGCTTAATGGAACTTGAAATCGCTTCAAAGAGAAGATTCGGATTCTCCTTTAATAGTACTTTGGATATTTTTAATATATTATTTCCATACATATTCCTATATTTTGATATTTTTGGTTTTATTTCTTTTGATACCTCTATAACACTGCCAAATACATCGGTAAAATAAGATTCCTCGTAAAAATCATCAAATTCATCGAATCCATAAATAGGATGCACGTATGGATTTGCTGATATGCAATGGGTTTCATAACCTATAGCTTTAAACTTCGATACTATTGTGCTTTTCTTTAATTTTATTTCACTTATATTAAGACTTTTTATACTCTTTGTCTCATGTGCAAAATGTTCGCTAGGATAAAGACCTGTCAAAAGAGACGCATGCGAAGGAAGAGTCCATGAAGATGGAGCTATGCAATTATCATAAATAAAAAATTCGCCGATATTTGAAAGAGGCATACGCCGATGTATATCAACGAAAGCATCATATCTTAATGTGTCCATAACAATTATAGACACATTATATTTCTCCATAAAAAATCATATAGTGAATTATTCCTCTGGAATTTCTTCTGCAGAATCATACTCTTCTGTTTCAGAAAGTTCCTCCTCTCCACTTGACTTCTCTATGACATTTATCTTACCAAACTTACCAGATGAAAGCTGTGGTGAACCTCTAAATTCACTAACATAACCATTTGTTATCTCTATAAGATCCCCTTTTGAGACCTTTGATATATCATCACCCCATAAGGACATCTGTATGCTTCCAGTCTCATCCTTCAATGTTATATTTGCAACACTCACACGTTTGCCATATTTAGTTACAACTTCTCTAGGATCATCCTTTTTTGCTACTTTTGCCTGTATATTTACATTTGTGGCCCCTGCCTTCAATTCATTTATCTTCATATTTTCACCTTAACTAGAAAGACAATATTTCATTTAAACATATAAATATAAAAAAGGTTGTATTCCTTTTAATAGTATTCTGCAATTAAATGACATTGTATATAAATATGTTACATTTAGGTATTGTTAAAATAAAGATTTGGTAGTTTATAATGGAGATATCAGTATTAAACCCGTTCTTTTACCCATATGGTGGTGGAACAGAAAATGTATTGCTAGAAATTTATAGAAGGCTTGCAAAAAAACATAATATAACTATAATATCCGGTTCTTTAAAAGATAATCAGAAAACAACATGCGATGAAATATTTGGAATTAAGATAATCAGATTAAAAGCGCACTACATAAGCATACCTGGAGCTCCATTACCTTTTTTAAGAATGGAGGATTTAAATAAAACAATCCTAAATGAACATTCTGATATATACCATATAAATAACAGATACCAATATTTTATGAATAATGTGAAAACAATAGCATCTATAAATAAAAAGATTGTACTTACAATACACAACTCCTTGCCAAAAAACATAGATTTTGCAACTGATATTGCTGCGCTTTTTTATGATAAATTTGAGGGAAGAAAAGTAATGCATGCAGCCAATGCTATAACGTGCGTATCAAAATACGCTATGACTGTCACAATTCCGCAAATAGATAAGCAAAAATCTTCTGTGATATACAATGGAATAGACTATAACAGATATAAAAAAAGAGAAAAGAACAATGAAATGGTATCAAATATAATAGATAAAAACAACTTGGATGGATTTGTCATATTCAATAACGGACGGCTTGTCACACAAAAAGGTCAAGTATATCTTATTTATGCATTCAAAGAATTTGTTAAAAAACATGATGCTAAACTTCTAATCGTTGGTAATGGACCACTTAAAAATAACATATTACATCTCATAAAAAAATTAAAATTAGAAAACAAAGTAATTCTTACAGGAGGTTTACGAGAGGATATAATGCCTTATTATTACAATGCATCTGACATGTTTGTACTTCCATCCCTTTATGAACCGTTTGGAATGGCATTGATAGAAAGTTTATCAAGTGAACTGCCAACAATAGCAACTAAAATAGGAGGGATACCAGAAATAATGGGGAATAATGGATTATACATTAAACCAAACAGCCATATTGATATTTATAATAAAATGACTTATGCATATAAGCAAATAGATGTTATGGGTAAAAAATCAGAAGAGGCAAGAAAACGAATAATTAAAAAGTTTGACTGGAATCTTATATCTAAAAAATATGAATCATTATTTTATGACTTAGTTAAGTGATGTTTTGATTAAAAGAAAAAAGGAGCGTATTTGGGACAGAATTGCTAGTAAAAAGAAATTTAGTAAAAAGGATTACTTTAATTTAACGCGTGCAATAATGATTATTGTCGCTGCGCTTATGGTAGTAAGTTTTGCTGTCTTTTTTGCGATCGCATACTTTTCAAATGGAGGTATAGATAAAGTATTCACTTACATGCTAACTGCGAATGGCATTATTTACATGCTTGCATTTTTATTTGAATTTCTTAGCATTTTCATAAGATTTTTCAAATGGGAATATTATATGAAAGTGCTTGGAATTGATATACCGATATTCAAAAATTTTATGATATATTTATCGCTCTACGCAATGAATTTAACCCCTGGAAAGATAGGAAGAGTTGTATCTGCATATTCTATAAATAAGGTATCCAAACATAAATTGTTCGGACTTCTACCTATAGTAAGCTTTGATATATTCACCGATTTCTTAGGGTATGTTCTTCTTAGCTTAATATTGGTCATAATTTTCCCATCATATCTGCCAATATTAATACCAATAGATGTTATAATGCTTCTGCCATTTAGCTTTATAATAAGTCCATGGCTATTTAACATAATAAAAAAGAAAGTATTTCGTGGTAGATTTTCTGAAATATTTGCCTTTTATGGGGATGAGTATTTTGCTGCGCAAAGTAAATTAAACAACAAAAAGGTTTATCTTATATCTGCTATATTTACATTGCCAGCAGCAGTAATGACTTCACTATCAGTATATTTTACAACACAAGCACTTGGCATACATTCTGATGTGCTTAAAAGCATTTTGATATATGTAGTATCCGCTATGGTCGGAATAGCATCATTAATACCTGGCACGATAGGATCAGCAGATTTAACAATGACTACACTTATTGCAAATAACTTTAATGTGGTAAATACATTAAGCGCTGCTGCAACAATAATGATACGTGTTTCAACACTATGGTTTGGAGTCATATTAGGTACAATATTCCTATTTTATACATTTAGATATTGGAAAAAATAGTAAGATATAAATTAGTATTAACACATAAATGTCATCATGACAGACGATTCGGAACAACATAACAATAATCCTAATACGATGCATCCATCATTTGCAAATGTGATAAAAAGAAAGGAAAGTATCAAAAACAACCTCAATTCTATAAAACATAAAATAGGTATATACAGCGCAAAGGGAGGAGTAGGAAAAACAACAACAGCGATAAATATTGCTTATACACTTAGTAAAAGAGGGTTTAAAGTAGGCTTATTAGATGCGGATATAGACTGTCCTAATTTAACGGTTTTTTTAGGCATAACAGATATGATGAATATAGAACATATGCCGCTTATTCCATTAATTAAGGATGGCATAAAAATAGCTTCAACAGCAATGCTTGTAGACGATACTAAAAAACCCATAATATGGAGAGGTCCAATAATAGTAAAGATGCTTTATGATTTTTTTGAGAATACAGAATGGGGAGAATTAGATTATTTAATAATAGATTTACCGCCAGGCACATCCGATGCACCTCTAACCATAATGCAGGTACTTGATATGGATGGGTTTATAATAGTCACAACAGATCATAAGATAGGTGCATTGAACTCTGTTAGATCAGGACTTATGGCAAAACGATTGGGCAAATCCATTATAGGTATAATTGCAAACATGACTAAGGAGAATGGAACTAGCGAACATGTGAATTATGTGTGTGCTAATTTAGGTGTTGAACTCTTAGGTAGCATACCATTTGACAAAAATATAGAGGATATGAGTAATGGATCAGACGTAGCTGTGTTAAATAACCAGAAAATATATGAGTTATATGCCAATATCGTTGAAAAAGTAATTAGTTAATGACTTTTGATGAGAGTGTCATAAGTAATTCATTATTATCGTTAGATGCCGCCTTAACCTTCTTTTTAATATGACATTTTAAACATTCATAATAGATTGTGAATTGCCCATTTTTATATGTTGATTGGAACGGTAACATATTACCCATACACGTAGAGAGCCTATCGCCAGGATGTATATCTACATGCTTGCTTGAAAGACATTTTGGACAATGATCAGTATACCCATTCCCATTCACCAAAAAATTGCAGTTATAACATTTGAAATCTTCTATTTTTCTGTAAAAATTTTTATTTGGCATGCTAACAAGTTCCCTCTTTAAAAGTAAAATATATATACTTTTTTATACTATATATAATATCGTATTATATAGTACTGCGTTTGCGGTTTAAATCGTTTTATTAGGATATTATCTATTTATACTTATATAAAGGTGAAAATATGGCTGAAGATAAATTTGGAGGACAACAGATATTATATCTACCGGATGGAGCAACTAGATTGCTAGGAAGAGATGCACAGAGAACCAATATTGCTGTTGGCGTTGCAGTTGCAAACGCAGTTAAATCAGCTCTTGGACCAAAAGGTATGGACAAAATGTTGGTAAGCGATCTTGGTGATATAACAATAACAAATGATGGCGCTACAATATTACAGGAAATGAATGTTGAGCACCCAGTGGCAAAGATAATGGTTGACATAGCAAAAACACAAGATAAAGAGGCAGGGGATGGGACAACAACCGTTGTAGTGCTCGCGGGAGAACTCTTACGTGGAGCTGGAGAATTATTAGAGCAAGGAGTGCACCCAACAACAATTATAAAAGGGTATAAAATTGCTGCAGAAAAATCTGCCGAGTTTTTAACACATATATCAAAGGAGATAGACCCAAAAGATGATGCAATACTACAAAAAATTGCAATGGTATCTATGGGTTCAAAAAATATAGGAGATGATAAAACAAAGGAGCACTTATCAAAACTCGTTATTAATGCTGTCAAACAGGTAATGGATAAGGATCCAAGAGGAAAGATAATAATAGACCACGATTTAATAAAAATAGAGAAGAAAGTTGGTGGCAGCATTGCAGATACGCAGTTCATAAGCGGCGTATTAATAGACAAGGAGATTGCACACCCAGGCATGCCAAAATCCATA
>JAJZDT010000042.1 GCA_021851535.1 Microcaldota archaeon
AATAGTAAAATGTATGAAATGTACTCTAATGAAAAAAAACTTGACAAAATATCGATAAATGCTGAGAACTTCCTAAGAAAAAATTTTGATATTCAAGATATACTTAAACGCACAACTAACGAGATAAAACGGTTATAAGTTTGTATTTATAAAAATTTATAAAATAAATAAAAATGGGAAAAATTATTTCCCACTTTTTCTTGTAGATACCACAATCATATTGTACTCTTCTTCATAACCAAGCATCTGTTTGAATTGGTCAGGCTCCATAGTGATTGTGCTATCCGAATATGGATCATTGATATAAAAGAGATCTTTATCGTATCCTTTTACAACGATCCAATGTGGTGCTGCTTCAAGATAAGGATTTAACGCATTCGCATTTACCAAAACAATTGGTATTTTACCGCTATTCATGTGTTTTTTTATTGAATTTACAGAAGCAACTCCATAACTTTCTTGTATATTCATATCTTTTGTTTTCTTCTTTATTTCTTCGAATGAAGATTTAAGAGTATCTACATTTATACCCTCGAATACTGCGAGTTTTTTCTCATACCCCTCATCCTTTGCATTGCTTATAATCTGTGGAGTTGCACCTCTTTTTGCAAGAGCGTATGCAATCCCATGCCTAGAACCATACCATACACTACCAGGGATAGCATCCTGCCATATTGCAAACTCTTCATCTTTTTTAGGTTTGAAGTTCTTGTTTATGAATTTTAATACCATCATCGCACATGCTGCAGAACTAGTAAATTCCTCACTCTGCGGATAATGAGGGATATCATACATTTTACTATTACGTGATACTTTTTGTACCTTATGAACAGTGACTTTACTTTTTTTATTAGATTTTTGTTTTTTTACCATATTACCATCCATTAAAGCATAAGAATATGCAGGGAGGGAGATTTATTCATATTTTTTGAACTCCCGTAGGCCTAAGCCAGCGGATCTTGAGTCCGTCGCGTTTGACCGGGCTCCGCCATCCCTGCACACTCAAATATTTGCTGAGTTAAATATATATGTATTCCTTTATACAAAGAACACTAACACATATACAGTTTGTCATAGGTTATATATATACTTTACTGCGTATTTTAAAGAAGATTTAAAAACTTATGTATGCAGGTACAACCGCCTTGAATTTCTATAAGAATGTCGTTTATATGGTATCTTAGTTATATTAGTCTGTGATAACCCCTGATAACATTTAACACATAGCACACGCTCTTGCATCTTAATTGATGACCCCATAAGTTCTCTAGAGGATACAACAAATTTAGGCTGCGTTTTACTAATAGGCACGTTACATAGTTTGCAGTAATAGTTCTGAGCTACCTCGTAGCCCTTACTTTCTACAACACCTTCTCGGTATACCATTTTACCCCACTCTTAAAAATACAGTCCCACCCACCATGTAACTGTATTTACTTTGAATTCGTTATTTGAGATATATATACTTTACTTATTTTACATAATAGCGGAATTACTTATCTTCAATACACATTAGCATTTTTAATACCTGATTTTATGTATTTATTATTTTTTAAGCTATGTAGTTTGAGTTTTTATGCGCTCTTTATATATGGATAGAATAGTCTTTATTATAACGTTATATGGAGCCGTAGTACGAAGCATATTAGGATCATAATGCACGTTGGATACAGAATATTCATTAGATAGTCGATCAAACAGCAGATGTTGGTTTATAGACCCTACCTTTAGAATGCGTGTTAGTTGTGGTATTGAATATACCAACGGAGTCGGTAGCTCTTTTGATATTATATCGATTAATTTAAAATCAACTTTATCTGTGGTTACATCGTTTAAGTGTTTATGTATATAATTAACGCATTCTGTATTCTTTATATTACCCACCCATAATGGACCACCAACATCCAATTTTGCATTGCATAATGCACATTTGTACATATTCACAGGCAGGCCTTTCGTATATGCCCGATAACCACAACTTTTACAATATGATATATATCCTATCTCTTGCATTGAACTTGTCGCGTTTTTTGAGCCGTGTTTTAATTTTATCCATGAGCGCATATAATGTTTATAGACCATGGATATGCACACATCTATGCCAAAATTAAAGCTTGCTGCAATTCTTGCTATATAACCGATGAATATTCTAAGCCCTGTCTCATTATAGATTTCAGTATGTAATGGATGTGAGTTGTATAGTTTTATACATGCATCTTTATGGGCTCCGCATAATACAGCAGTATCAGTAGCAGTTGCAAAAAACAATGTTTGTCCGGATACAATTTTTAGTAAATCGAACATATATGGGTATATACCACCGAACGGATCTAGATCGATTAGATCATATCTGTTTTTTGTTGTATTTGCAAACTCCTGTATACTCTGATTGTACGCATTTGAAGGTAATTTGTTCTCTTTAAGATTATTTAGTAATGAAATATAGGAGTTTGGATTTATTTCTAAAAAATCCGCATTTTCAACTCCTGCTTCTAATACATATCTTATACCACGTATACCAGAAGCAGCTGTAGGGTCTAACATTGTTTTTATTTTTTGAGTTTTTTTATAATATTTTATTAGAAGAATTGAGACGTCCCTGGTTAATTTTGCCTTGCTGTTTATAAACGCGCCATCTCCAATAGACGCAGATCCTTCTTTATACATAATCTCCTACACCATTTATAGTACGAATCGCATCCAAAAGCCCATGCGCATATGAAATACACGAAAACGAGGTGTATAAATCATCTTTATCTAAATAACTCTTTGAATCCTGTGCGTACATTTTTGATAAGGATACAATTTTTAACTCTTCTTTATTTTCTATTTTGATTAATTCAGATATATTTTTATTGAATATATCAATGTCTTTTAATATGCGGTTTTTGACATCTTGATTACTCATAATATCACATTTTAGGTTAGCGTTAAATTATAAATACCATGTTATTTAAAGCTTAAATGCGTATTTATTCTTGGTGTATTTATGAATGAGGAGATGTGGAGTGATTATTCCGATTATGTTATATCTAATGTAGATAAAAAAATAGGCAATAAATATAAACCGTCATTGCGTGAGTTATTAACAACTCCTGCATCCTATGCAAATACCCAAAACATAAAAATAACAATGCAAAACATGAAAGAGGCAGTAAACAATTTTATAGATGGTATAATATCTTCAATGGGGGATCAAAGTAAGGAATTAGAGGATGCTTTAACTGTAATAGAATCAGCTACTAGTCAACTAAAACAGAACATATCGCTTCAGGCAAAACAAAACAAAGTTCCGATGGTTAAACCAGTTATCGTTGATCGTGATGCAAGTAGAGAGGATAAGGTTTTTGTTTCTAATGTGAATGCGGATATATTGCAACTAGTGCAAAAGTTTATATCAGAATCCACATTTATAGCAGATTTGAGTTATAACTATAAAAATGTCCAGATAGGAAGTTGGCTTTTTTGTGGGCCTAAAAATTATTCTTTGAACATTTATCTTCCACAAAACGATGTTGTTTCCTTAGAAGCTGCACGTAGTGAAGTATTAGGGTTGCTTGATGCAGCAAGCACGCTTATGTGATGGTTAAATTGAGTTTAAAATTATTACATATAGGAGTTACAGGAACACCGGGTAGTGGAAAGAGTTATTTTGCAAGAACATTCGCAAAGAAATTAAATGCAAAACTAATTGAAATAAATGATGTTGCAGCTAAAGAAAATCTTTTTATAGGAAAAGATATAGATGGGACTAGAATTGTGGATATCCCTAGATTAAAGATGGTACTAGGCAACATAATGAAAAAACATAATCGTATTATATTGGTTGGGCATTTGCTCACAGAACTTAATCTTAAATTGGATTATGTTGTGGTCATACGAATTAAATTGGATGTGCTTAAACAAAGACTTACTAAGAGAGGGTATCACATAGATAAAATAAGGGATAATATCATAATTGAGGCAATGGATTATTATACAACTTCACTTTTAGAACAGAAAGTTAAAGTTGTGGAAGTAGAAACAAAGACGGATTCGATCAGATTTATTAAAGATGCAAAGAGGGGTTCGGTGGAATTTACACAATTAGATAAAATAGGAGATTTACAGGAATTTTTTCTGTTTATAGAAAAGAATAAGGGAATGGGTTTTTAGAATCTTACAGCCTGAACGTATTGTTTATATAATATCTTCGCCTGCTGCTCACTGTATTTATTTATGCTAATTTTGATGCTTTTTTTGTTTATGTGTGTGGGTATAAATTCGCTTCTTGAACGTATGAACGAGAGAATTTGTGCATGCGGATTTTTATTTTGAACATTTTTTATTGAATATAATCTATAATCCTTAAATACCACAGTAGAATTTGATTCTATGAATGTTGTACTTGGGTGCTCTAAAAATACCTCCGGACCTTGATAAAGTTTTGACCCTATTTCGTACTTATTTATAAACAGACAAATGATACCTTTGTTATCCGATATATCGAGCAGTGACAATAGTACTGAAAATTGTTCTCGCTCTAGATGAGATTGCATTTGTCGCATGAAGCGTTTTGCCTGCTGCCATAATATATCCTCTGAAATATCATGTGCATCAAAATGTATTATATATAAATCTACAGACATTTTTTTCCTTATTTTGTTAAGCCTTGTTCTTGAATTATAATCAGAATATTTATTATCGTAGAAAAAATCAATTGAGGGTTTATTTAGGAATTTTCTTGATATAATTATAAATTTTGATAATGACTCTTTTGAAACAGCTGCTGCCACATTTCTATTATCGTCAGTTGGGTCTATAACGATAAAATCAGACTCAAAATTTTTATCTTCTTTTTTTAGTAATAAATGCTCTTTTGGGGAAATAACAATGGGGATTGTTATACGCGAAATCCCTTCTAGCACTTTTACAAAAGAACCATAATAATAAACAAGAAGTTCACATAAGTATCCTGAAAACCCTTCAGTTTTAGCCTCGGCTCCATAGATGGAATGAAATTTTAAAAATCCTTTAAGAAGCCGTACATCATCTTTTTGCTCGTTACTTAGATGATCTAAAATAAAAATGTTGTGTAGTTGTGTCCTATCAACAGCGCTACCCATTTCAAATGAATCGTTTATCTTGAATGCGGGTACAATATCCACTTTTATAGGAGGAGTTTTGGATATAAGCTGAAGGTATGGATGTTCAGAATATTTTATCTTAAATGTCTCGCCATTTTTCCTATTTACAATGGATTTGGCGTATTTTATTCCTAATGCTTCCATTTCACGCTCATTTGAAGTTTTCGGAAAGAGAAGGAATATATCAATATCTGAGTTTCCTGATATCTGTGTTCCCCTAGCAACGGAACCAGCCATAATAATATCCACGTTTGAAGAAACTTTATTTTTAAGGCGCAACATAAGTTGATTTGATAATGCGTTTGACATCGCTATTTCGTTTGAGGTTGGTTTTAATGCGCTTAGTGCCTGTGTTAATACTTGGGCAAGTCTTGTTTTTGAAGTAGTCATTAAATATACCATTGAACAATTAAAGTATAGTAAATAAGCTTTAAAATTCTTTATATAATAAGCTTAATATCATATAGTATGAGGGCCTGTCGTTCAACGGTAGGATGCCGCGTTCGCAATGCGGTGATTGCGGGTTCGATTCCCGCCAGGTCCAAATTTTTTTGATAATACACATTATACAAATATTTTACAGCATTTAAGCACTCTGTCTTTTAATCACTATTGTCAGCTAAAAAAAGAATTACTTCAAAAGTAACCTGCTGTGGGACACTGTTTTTTTTGAATACTAATTGTTAATTGTGTATTCAACTATTACATTTAGCTATTGTTATAAATTTGATTGTTTGATGGTCGTTTCTTTTTTTTTA
>JAJZDT010000048.1 GCA_021851535.1 Microcaldota archaeon
GTTGTATGTCACGCTTCCATTAACATAGCCCATAGGTACATTATTTAGTGTTAATTTACCACTATCTCCTGTATTTGTTCTGATAGTACTCCCATTTTTAAAAGTAAGGTTTAATGTTGCGTTTAATGGTAAAAAAAGATAATCAGATACTCCTATCGTTACATTATAAACAGGGATGTTTAAATATAATCTACGCGATGTGTTCACGTAGATGCTTTTGTTTAAAGGTATGTTTGTATTCTTATAATACACATTTGTTATATTTACATTAGTATTAGCTATTACAAAAGGGCTGCTGTTTAATGTACCAAAACTTGTTTTATAATAGGTAGGTACTATACGGGAACCATATGGGTTCGTTGCATTTATATACACTTGATATTCTTTTTTGTATATTGCAGAAATATGCAAAGGTTTGTTTATTTTAAGAAATAAATTCGATGTATTAAATGTATTATTTGTCCAACCGATAAAAGCAATACGGCTATTATTGTTAACATAAATATATGGCGTATTAATGGATATGTTCGTGACGCTTCCATTATCGTACCATCCACTTCCATTTGCGCTTCCGTATGGTGTGGTGACATTCAAATAATATTGTGTGGTCCATATGGGTGATATGTTATAATTTTTATTAACATTCAATTTTAGAGTAATATTTTTATTACCAATATTCCACCCATCAAAAACCTCTCGCTGTGTATTATTTATATATATTATATTACTCGGTATGCTAATGTATGTCACGCTTCCATTATCGTACCATCCACTTCCATTTGCGCTTCCGTATGGTGTGGTGACATTCAAATAATATTGTGTCCTCCACTGGGCATACTCAGATATATTTCCATCCATATTCACTATACTACTCCTATTCAAGCCTGAGTATGATCCTACTCCTTTGC
Source organism: Microcaldota archaeon (assembly GCA_021851535.1). Next base: position 909 of record JAJZDT010000048.1, read on the forward strand.
CTACCCATCCATCAAAAACCTCTCGCTGCGCGTTGTTTATGTAAACATTATTAGGCGCATTAATTCTTGTGGATGTATATGCAAGGAAATCTGAAGATTCTGATATATTCGCATAATTAGAAAATACGTTTAAAAAATACCCAACATTCCAAAGTACGCTCCCATTAGTTATTTGTGGAAGACCAGATCCAACTTCAAAATAATCAACTGTGTTTGCAACCTCCGCAACCCCATATGGGTTGTGCATATTGGTTTGGCTGTTTTTTCCATAACCAATGTACACCAATCCCTGGCCCACTGTTTTTACAATTGTTTGATTAAAAAAACTAAAATTCTTAAATTTTACCAGATTCATATTATTGGTATTATTCAAAGCATCCGCATATTCTGCAAAAGCAGCTGGGGTGTAATCTCCAGATGTACTTGAATTTAGATTTACGCTACCTATTAGTTTGTTATTGAAGAACATATACCAAATATTACCTTGTGATTTGAATGTATATAAATTAAAAATCCCATTACCTCCTGCAGATCCATCTGGTCCTATATTCCCATAAAAATTATTCCCATCATAGCCAGCAGGAAAGTACTCCCAAAACCATGTTGCTTTTCCAGCGCTCAGATTCACAAAAGAACTGCAACCACTAGGAGTACAATCATTTTTATATACACCGCTTTGATTAGGGATCTCATATCCAATTTGTACAAATGCATTATTTTTTAACGTTTCACCAATCCAAAAAGCAAAAGATCCGTATTTAGGGTAGTTTTGGGTTGTTGTTTGTATATATACTTGAGATCCGTTATTATTTATTCCAGAAAAAGAGCTTGTAGCACCACTTTGAAACCAGAACTGTGAATAAACCAGCGGCAACCCAAGTAATACTATAATCAAGAAAGTTAAATAAAATTGTGCATATCTCATGAAAACAACACTACCTCAAATAATAATACTCAATAAACTTTAAATATCATTATATTTTTTAATCATAAGCCAAAGCTTTTATAAATCACATGTAATTGTAGTAAAGGGACTATGTATAGTTATATTGTTATATTAATATTTGCCGCGTTCGCCTTAATCATACCTACGCTATTCATTCTCTCTTCAAAACTTTTAGGCAATAAGTATACAGGCAATAAGGTAAAGAATGCTCCATACGAGAGCGCAGAAGCAACTATAGGTAGTGAGATAGATATAGATAACGAATATCTTCCATACTTTGCCATTTTTTTACCTTTTGAAATAATAACAGTTATAATTATTCTATGGGCTGCAGTATCAAATGACATAAGTTACGATACAAATCTTTATTATATACTTCTTCTTGTTATATCAACAGTGTCTGCAATTATTGGTTATAAATTTATTAGTGATAAACATGTCTGATGTGCCATATACACAAGATGAATTCATCAATGCTGAACGTGAGATGACTCTTCTTACACAAAATTCTTTAAATAAAATTGGCAGAGATGGAAATGTCATGTTTACAAAGTTATCTGACATAACCAAAAAACTATCTAAAGGGGTCGTACGTTGGAGCAACAAAAATTCCGTATGGCCTATGCAGTTTGGGCTTGCTTGTTGTGCAATAGAACTAATGGATTTTGGGGCATCTAGAATAGATGCGGAGCGTAAGGGATATTTGCTTTTTAGAGGAACTCCAAGGCAATGTGATGTGATGATTGTTGCGGGTTGGGTTACAAAATCAATAGCTCCACGGTTAAAACGACTCTATGAGCAAATGGCATCACCAAAGTATGTTATCGCGTTTGGCGAATGTGCAACTTCTGGTGGACCATGGTATGAGAGTTATAATATAATGCAGGGTATAGATCAGATATTACCTGTTGATGTTTATGCAATAGGATGCCCCCCAAGACCTGAGAACTTGTTCGGGGCATTGATGAAACTTCAGGAAAAAATAGGAGGTAAAAATGATAGAGATAAAGAAAGAGGAATTAGCGAATCAATTGAAAAAAATGAATGAGTCTGGGTATAATCAGTTAAAATTTATAACCGCTGTAGATTATAAAGATAAAATTGTAGTTGTTTATCTTCTACACAATTATGAAAAGAATGATATTCAGAATATAAATGTAACCTTATCTATGAACGATCTTTCAATACAAACGGTAATGGATATATATCCATCAGCGGATTGGTATGAACGAGAGATATCCGAAATGTTCGGGATAAAAATTTTATCAAGAAAAACAAAACGTCTGCTATTAGAAAATTGGAATGGTTCTATATATCCATTAAGAAAGGATTTTGTATGGGGAACAGAATACAAGTGAGCATATGTCAAGAATGCGAATAAATATAGGTCCTATACACCCAAGCACTCATGGTGTTATCAGACTTGTTGCGGATGTTGAGGGCGATACCATTATCGATGTAGAACCTCATATAGGATTTTTACATAGGGGTGTTGAGAAATTAATGGAAACCAGGATGTATATGCAAAATCCCTCCTATACTGAGAAACTTGATTATGTTGCTCCGATGGGTTGGGATGATTTATATGTCTCTAGTGTAGAGCACGCAATAGGTGTTGAACTTAACGATGCTGCCCAATATGCCCGAATGATTCTTCTTGAACTACAAAGAATTGCGAGCCATCTATTATGGCTTGGAACATTAGCAAATGATTTGGGGCAGATGTTTACAATATTTATGTGGGCGTTCAAGGATAGGGCAAAAGTACTAAAAATGTTAGAAAATATAACGGGAACAAGAATGTTTTATGTAAATTTTAGATTAGGAGGGCTTTCAAGTGAATTTCCTATTGATTTTGAGGATAGGATATACGAGCTTACAGATTATCTCGAAGAGCACATACGAGAGTACCAAGATCATTTAGACTCAAGTAGCATTTTCATGGAGCGAACAAAGAATATAGGTGTGCTTACAAAATATGATGCATTGAGATATGGAGCGACAGGTCCAGTTGCAAGGGCATCTGGAATAGATTTTGATGTCAGAAAAAAGATGCCTTATTATATGTATAAAAAAATAAAATTCAATAATCCTGTGCTTTCTGGTGGGGATTGTTATGATAGATATCGTATACGATATCAGGAGATGTTTGATAGTATAGAGATTATACGCACCGCAATAGAGAATCTTCCAAAAAAACAGAGTATTAAAGGGGCGCCAATAAAACTTATAGGGCAGAATGCAAAACCTGATATTGTTATACAGCACAGAGAACTCCCACGTGGAGAAGGTATAATATACTTAGTACCAGATGCCCAAAGACCTTATAGAATTGGGTTACGCACACCATCATACGCAAATCTTTCTTTATTAAAACATATGATAAAAGGAGTAAAGTATGCAGATCTTTTTGCAATTTTTGGGAGTTTAGATGTAGTGGCAGCCGAAATTGATAAATAAGAATACTGGTATATATTATCTGATTTTATGGAGAAAGAAGAGATAGAGAAATTAACTAAAGAATATCAATCATTACAAATGCAATTACAATCCCTTTCGATGCAAAAATTACAGTTTTCACAGCAAAACGAGGAGTATAAAGATGCTGAAAAAGAGCTAAATGCCGCAATGGGTCATGTATATGTGGATATTGGGGGGCTTATGGTAGAGACAACAAAACAGGATGCATTAATAAAGCTAAACGAGCGTCTTGAATCAACACAGATGCGCATCAGTATAGTTACCAGACAATATGAAGAGGCAACGAAGAAAGAGCAAATATTACGCCTAAAACTCACTGAAGAATTAAAAGGTGCTAAATAATAATTATTATGTCTACGATAAATCTAGAAGATTTGGTTAAATACATCCTAGATCTTAAAGAGTCTAATGTAGCTGTTACATTTCATTCGATGGGAGATACTGATGCAATATCTTCAGCGATAGCGTTTTTACATATATGTCCAAATGCTATTATATTAAATCCGGACAGGCTTACCAATAATGCATTAAGAATAAAAAATACATTGGGTTTTTCAGATACCAATCCTCAAGATATCAAAAATATAAATCAATTCGATGCAATTGTTCTTTTGGATGTAAATAACACTAAAAACTGTGGAAAGCTTAGTAATCAGCTCGAATCTTTTAAGGGAGATATATTTGTAATAGATCATCATATGCCAAAAGATGAAAACGCGTCATTTATTATATTTGATCAAGAAACCTATAATTCAACAGCAAGTATTATGTTCGAAATTCTAAAATACTCGGATACAAATATAACATCAAATCTTGCAAGAATTTTAGCAATGGGACTAATATCCGATTCAGCAGAATTTAAGAATGCGACACCACAAACATTTAGCCAGTTAGGAGAATTATTCAAAATAGGCAATACTGATTATATATCACTTATGGAGCAAGTTGCACATATATCACCTGCATCTGAGCGTATAAAAACTGTATACGATATTAAAAATGCCAATGTGGTGAACCTCAATGGTTTATTGTTTATTCATGGATATGTACATGCATACGCAAATTTAGCTGCAGAGTCCGCTATGCGAATTGGAGCGGATGTATCATTATTTTGTTCATTATCAAATAATGAGGTATCTTTTTCAGCAAGATTGCGCCCAAATTTAGATAAAAAATATTCCATTCATTTGGGCGGTCTACTTAATGAACTTTCAAGCAATATAAATGGTACTGGGGGAGGCCATCCATGTGCCGCAGGCGCGTATGGTTCAAATTCAAGTGGCGCAGAAAACTTCATTTCAAAATTCATTGCACGAATAGATAACCAAACAAGGGCGAATAAATGAAAATAGGCATTGTCTCAGATTTTCATATAGGGTATGAACGTTTCTACGATGACGCATATACTCAGGCACGCGAGGCTATTATTGGCGCAAGTGAACGCAGTGACATGCTTGTAA
>JAJZDT010000063.1 GCA_021851535.1 Microcaldota archaeon
ATTTAATATAGGTTCTTGCATACATAATCTTGAGTCTGGAATAATATCTGGATTTATAAGTACAATGCGCGGCATGACTACTATAATGCGCGAGCACGAATGCATCTCTAATGGGGATGATAGGTGCGCATTCACTGAAACAAAGCATCTCATAAAAAGTGATAGCAATATACTTATAGAGGATACGATAGTTGAGTTTACTTCGTATATGTCAAATAGAATTATAAAAAAAGAGTATACTAACAAACATTTTAGCATGTTATATAATCAGTTATTATGGCATTCCCTATTACATATAAAATATTCAGATATAATAAATAAATTGCTCTACTACTCTGGAATACAGATGGGCAATGCAATCAACTCGAATATGCATTTAAATAGCAAACAAAAAACAATAAAAGAGCTTGAGCGAATAATAAGCTTATTAAACTTTGGTGAACTAAAAGTAAAAAGTGTTAAGCCGTTAAATATAACGGTTGAATTTGATGTTATATCATCAAGGCGCCAATTCGTCGACGCATCGCTTGCATTCATAAAAGGCTTTTTGGAGAGCCAGGGTATGAAAAAGCAGCTCGATGCAATAGAAGAGAAGCGCTACAATAAATATCTTATAACGATAAAAGAAAAAAAGTAGATAATGGTGTTTTCTAATGGCAATGGAATTCATGGATAAGATTTCAAGGTTTATACCTGCAATAAAACCGCCCTCTAAACCATTATCACTCAGAGAAAAAATTTATTGGACTGGCGCAATACTTGCAGTATATTTTGTTTTATATAATGTGAATGCATACGGAGTTAGCAATACCACAAGTACATCAACACTGCAGCTTGTAAGTATAATATTTGCCGCTAAGATAGGCAGTATAATAACTGTCGGAATAGGTCCAATAGTGCTTGCAAGCATACTGCTTCAATTTATATCCGGTTCTGGTCTATTTAAAATAGATATGGAAAATCCTGCTGAAAAGGCGCGTTATCAAGCCTTCCAAAAGCTGCTCTCAATAGTGATAGCATTGGTCGAATCATTTGCATATGCTATAAGCGGGTTCGTTCCTGTTATATCTACGGCATTTATTGGCATTGTGGTGTTGCAGCTTGCAATTGGGGCCATTGCCATAATATTCTTGGACGAGATGATGAGTAAATACGGCGTGACATCAGGTATCAACATGTTCATAGCGAGCGGCGTTTCATATGCAATAATCGCCGGAACAATAGAGATACTGTTGCCAGAGGCAGGTGCTGTGCTTAGTGCCGGCGGCGCAGCCGCAATATCAAATATGGTGCTTGTATTTGCTCCATTATTTTTCTCAATACTAATATTTGCGGTCAGCATATACGCATATGAAACAAAGGTTGAGCTTCCGCTTTCATTCGAACAGTTGCGTGGCGTTGGGGGAAGATTGCCAATACCATTTCTTTATGTAAGTGTATTGCCAGTAATACTTGCGTCTGCATTAGAATTAAGTTTAACGGTGTGGTTTAGATTTATAGCAAATGTTACTGGAACATTTGCAAATCTTGCAAAGTTCATAGCATACTATCAGCCGGTCGGCACCGCATCTGGAGGAACAACACTGCAATTAACTGGAGGTATAACATATCTAATATCCCCGACATTTCCTTTGCCGTATGCTGCACCTCTTGGTATTGGAGGATATGGTCCATACATACAATATCTTTTAACCAGTACGAGTTCATTATTTCTTCCTTGGGGAGGGGTAATGTTAATTCCTGAATGGGTGCACGCAATTGTATATGTTGTTGTACTAATAATACTATGTATAATCTTTGGAAAGTTCTGGGTAGAAATGTCTGGCCAGGGTGCAAAGAATATAGCAGAGCAGTTAGGTTCGATGGGTTGGCAGATACCAGGGTTTAGAAGAGATCCAAGAATAGTAGAGTCGCTGCTTAATAAATATATACCGACGGTTACAGTACTGGGAAGTATATTTGTTGGGCTGCTTGCCGCGCTTGCAACACTTACAGGAGCAGTAGGCACAGGAATGGGAATATTACTTACTGTAGGTATAATATATATGCTATATCAGCAGCTAGAGCAGGAGCGCCTATACGATACGTATCCGATATTAAACAAGATCGCAAAATGAGATTTGAATTTTTTTTGTGATTAATATATAAATGGAGAATGTAAGGTTTATAGGTGCGAGTGCTTAATAGAGGGTCTTGAAAATCTTTAAACCTCCCTTACTTCCCCTATTACAAAAAGTCCAAATTCTTTTTGGTTGAATAGTAAATCCGCGGCAGAACCTGTTGACGACCGGATTTTGCATACGTAGACGTCCATAAACGTTAGCGGAGTTGCCGTCTTTCGACGACAGCAGCCGCAGGTCTTAAAATGAATATCTTAAACTTGACTTCGCCACATTACAATCCATTTACCTCCATTCGTGAAACCTTCAAAAGACATAATTGATTATTATATTAGTGCTCTTGAAAAAATTGAAATGAAATACACATAAGCAAATATATTTTGCTATTAATAGAATCAAATAGGCTTTGGATATATTTTTAAGATATCCTCTGCCTTCTTCAAAAAAGCAGTGTCACTCTTATTCGAGAATCGCTCACCAGGCCCTTCATTCGGGTTTGTATTCATTAATTTTAGTGCATCTCTAAAGCTTTCCACCCATACCATTTCTAATCCAGCTGCAACTTCATATTTATCTAGTTTTGGTTTGTTAGGCTTGCCGATAGTATGCGCCAAGAAACAGTAGACCATTTTAATCAACTTTGATGTATTCCGATATTGTATGTTGAAGCCTACACCACGATCTATCTCTATATTATAACCTATCCCTTCCAACATTTCTCTTTTAAGTGCCTCTTCAGGATTTTCACCTTCCTCCAGCCCCCCACCTGGGACTTCGTATGATTTATCCCTAGAAGAATACATTAATACAAGCCTACCTTTATGATTCAATACAATTGCTCTGGCCTCTTTTCTTAGTCTATATTCACTCGTATCGCCCGGCTTCAAACCAACGTCCTCTTCTGTAAGCTCTTTCAATAACTCTAGAGTATATTTCATTAACTCACCAAGATAATATAAACACTGCAAAACCTTCCGGTTCCGCAAGCAAAATCCAGTATTGTTTTTACATCCTGTTTTTTGAAGAACCGCTGAGATACTTCATGCTTTCCGAAGGTAAGTGTTGATTAAATAATTTCCCATTATAGTAGCCAAACAACCCCTGCTCTCCGGTTTCGTGTACAAGTTGTTTCTGTTTCATTTTCATAGATAACCCTCAAAAAAAGTTCTTTTATATTTATGCTTTATATTCTGATAGTTATATATAGTTTTCTGCAGCAATATTCTATTATTAAACTGGTTTTCCCGTTTAGACTGCATTTATGCAGGAGGGATTATAATGCAACAGAATGATATAGACAAAATTAATGCTTTCCTTGCTGAAAACAAGGGGAAGAGAAAATTCGTGCAGAGCGTGGAGCTTGCGATAAATTTTAAAGGCATAGACTTTAACAAGACGGACAATCGTTTGAATCTGTCTGTGGTGTTGCCGTTTGGAAAGGGAAAGCAGAGCAATGCTGCTGTATTTACTGATGATTTAAAGATATCTGAGCAGGCAAAGAAGTTGGATGTTCGCGTCATATCTAGTGCGGAATTACAATTAATAGCAAAGGATCAATTAAAGCAGAATGAATTGCTCTCTTATGAGATGCTCGCGCAGCCAAATCTTATGCCTCAGATAGCAAAAGCTGTGGGACAGTTTTTAGGTCCTAGAGGTAAAATGCCAAAGCCTATAGTCAGCGGCGATTTGGAGACAATATTAAAGAATGTGAGCAGGTCAGTTTATATTAGGAGCAAGGGCAAATATCTTCCAACAGTGCACTGTGTTGTCGGAACAGAGAGTATGCCAATAAATGAGATAACATCTAATATAGATGCTGTGTTCAACGATGTTGCAAAGAAAGTTGGTCGCCAGAACATACGCTCAACATATATAAAGTTGACAATGAGCAAGCCACTGAAATTACTATGAGGTTATTTTATGATTAATAAAAAACAAAAAATGAAATTTGTTGAGGAGCATTCTAAGCTCTTTGGAAAGTATAAGAGCGTTGGAATAATACAGTTAAATGGGATTCCTGATAGATTATTCCAGTTGTCAAAGAACAAGTTGCGCGCTGATACATATATAATCGTGGGAAGAAAGAATATGCTAAAGCGTGTTCTTGAGAGTAATCCTAAAGCCAGCAAGCTTGTTGAGTATCTTGGCAACACATCAGCAATAGTCTTTAGCAATAAGGATCCATTCGAGTTAAATATGCAGTTTAAATCCAATGCGTTAAAGCTTGCGGCAAAGCCAAATCAGATAGCGCCACAAGATATTACGATTAGTAGTGGTGAGACAACTCTTCAGCCAGGTAAATCAGTAACAGAGTTAAAACAGGCTGGAATAGATACGCAGATACAAAAAGGAAAGGTTGTTATAGCAAAGGATAAAACAATAAAGAAAGGAGAGATTATAACTGCCGGTTTATCAAAGGCACTTCAGACATTAAATATAAAGCCATTTGATGTGAGTGTAGGCCCTTCAGCAGTATTCTTTGAAAATATGGTATTTAGCAGCAAGGTTTTAGGCATAACACGCGATAGTACTATGCATGAGCTTAATTTGGCGATGCAGCATGTACTGGCAGTGAGTATGGCAGGAAACATTGTTAATGCGTTAACAATAAATAGACTTATAGCAAAAGCATACAATAATGCAATGTATCTTGGAGTTGAATGTAAGATTTATGATAGCGGTGTTGTAGATAAGCTTCTTGCGATAGGTTCATTACAGGCAAAGGCATTGGAGAATGCAAAGAAATGATATTAAATAAGGTGAAATTATGGAATATATATACGCGGCATTATTGCTTGATACAGCCGGTAAAGAGATAAACGAAAAGAACATAATGGAGGTAGTTAAGGCAGCGGGCGCAAGTCCTGACGAGGCACAGGCTAAGGCCATAGTCGCATCTCTAAAGGATGTTAACATAAAAGATGTTATAAAGAATGCGCAGAGTATGCAGATGTCAGCAGCTCCAGCAGCAGCTCCAGCAGCACATGCAGCTCCAAAGAAAGAGGAGAAAAAGGAGGAGAAGAAGACTGAAGAGGAAGCTGTTGGCGGATTAGCTGGATTGTTTGGCTAATTAGATAAAAGATAACGCCGCATCAAGAGATGCATATTTTGCACAAAATGTAACGAATGTGCATCTCATTTCCATAGTATGATACGTTATCTATTTAAATATTAATGCGATTATTTCTAATAAATGTGATTTGAATGGATGTATACATAGACAAGCCAAAGTGCACTGGATGCCATCACTGCTTTGATGTATGTCCTGTTGCTGTTTTTGAGATGAGAGGTAGAGGAACTTCTGGCAATCCCGATGCGGATGGTGCAAATAAAGACAACGCCCCTGAAAATATGAAATGGAAGGGTGTATCAGATAGCGCAATTAAACAGAAGTGGGAGAATGTCAAGGACGGGCATAATCATTTTGCTGAAAAGAGCGATGGCAAGAGCGGAGGCATTTCTGTAGGAGTGAACGGCTCAGCATGTATATTGTGCCAGGCCTGCTTAATAGAATGCGAAGGCGAATGTATACACATCGTGGATGATACGGGAACAAAATATCAGTCCATATACAAATAAATTAGCTAAACTATTTTTGTTTTTTTTTGGCGGGGTGATAAGCCTCTCCAAATAATCTGTTTTTAATATTATTTTTAT
>JAJZDT010000018.1 GCA_021851535.1 Microcaldota archaeon
GCTGTTCGCATATTCTTTTTTTTACTATCTTCTAATGTATTAGAATCTTCAAATATTCTATAGATTTTATCCTCTATAATAACATTATAAGTACTATTTTCAGAATCTTTTAGAAGAGTGCTTTGATGAGTCTGCATTTTTAGAAATTCATTTATACCCTGAACGTCAATATGCTCCTTTATAAGCAAATTACTGTCTTCACTTGCTATATCTGCTGCTTGTGCACTTGTTATCATCCCATAATGAGAATTAATTATGGAATCAATATTCTCCATAATAAGGATAAGTTTTTAAAAAATTAAAATCTATGCTTTAATTAATCACATTTTGCGTATTTTTTAAGAAGTAATTTATCATTGCATCAATGCCTTTTTTTGATTGTATATCATATTTTTTAGGAATGGGGAATCCTGCAGCAAATTCATGTCCTCCACCATTTAATGCGTTTGCTATAGTTGAGCAATTAATCGATTCACAATTTCTTCGCAATGTTCCTGTATATGTGTCAGTTTTTAGATATACAATAAGATCCGCTTTTATATTATCTGATATATTGGCGCATATTTGCGTTGAGTTAAAGCTTCTTCCAAATCCAAAAGCGACTTTATATCCGTTTAACTCTTTTAATATTATGCTATCTATAACCCTATTCATATTAATATCAAATTCTTTATTGTAATTATCTGCCGCTTTTTTTATTATTGTTGCTTTATAATTATCTTTAGATGCCTCCTGTGCTATTTTTCTTAAATTATCCATAAAGCAATTTCTATCAAAATTAAAATAATTTATAGCAAAGGATATGTTGGGTTCATTTCTATAACTCTTTTTTATGTTAAAATCTGTTATGTGCGCTCTAGCTGCAAGATCTTTAGAAGAGCTATTTAGGCTTTTAGAGAATATGACATGTGCAATTTCTGCTGCACAATAAAGCCTATTCTCACCTATTATACCAAAATCAAATAACGGGGATAGTTCTTTTATAGCATATTCGCTCCATGGGTGATGGTCAAGCCATATTATTTTAGATTTAGAATCTTTTATTATTTTTATTAACTTTTTAAATTTAGGCACTAAATAATCATTCATTGATATGTCTGTTACTATTACAATTCCATTTGAAATTCTTCCTTTAAGATATTTTGATGCGCTATCTACGTCGTTTGCATTATAATTTATAAAGAATAAGTTATCTTTTTTTATTTTAAATCTTTTAATTATAACGGCGCTACTTGCAACACCGTCAAAATCTTGGCTGTGGCTTATGCTATAAATGGAATTATTTTTTGTTTTTGATATAATAGTTGAAATTTTTTCATTATATTTTAATTTGGCAGGATCAACCATATTAACGTTATTTCCATCAATATTGTCAATTAAAATTACATCCTCTTTATGTTTCATACTAACATCTTTGTAAATGCGCAATTATCAAATTTGCAATATATATTATTGTATTATATAGTGTTTAATTTTGAGCATTCAATACTTTAATTATTTAGTTAAATTTATTTTATGATATACTTGTAGATTAATGCGGCAATTATTGCTCCTATTATTGGACCTATCCAATATACATACCAATTAGCAAAAAATCCAGAGGCGAGCATTGGTCCTATTGCCCTTGCAGGATTCATTGCAGCTCCAGTAAATGCACCTCCTACAAGAACATCAATTACTACGATAAGTCCAACCCCAAAACCTGCCATCTTTGGTGCCCTCTGATCAACTATAGTACCAAATACCATAAGCACAAGGAATAAGGTCATTATTGCTTCAAGTATAATGCCCGTCATAACAGTAACCCCAAAACCAAGCGTTGGAGCTCCATAATGCACTGCAGCGCCAAATAATGCGGGGAAGATTGCAACAAGCAGTATTCCTGCTAGCGTTGCACCAACTACTTGCGCAATTATGTAAACGATCGCATCTTTTGCTGATATTAATCTATTTATAAGTGCAGCTATTGTAACGGCTGGATTAATATGTCCTCCAGATATATTCATCGCAAATGATATTGCAAGTGCGAGTCCAATGCCATTGGCGAATGCTATTGCAAGAAGTGCTGCTCCTCCAAGCCCTGCATAACCCGCAGCTATTGCGGATCCCGCTCCTAAAAATACAAATATAAATGTACCTAATGCTTCAACAAAACTGCGTTTGCATAAAGGCGCTTTTTTTGTAGTGCTTGCCATGTAACCATATTATAATTTATTAGAAGGTTAATAAAGCCTTCTAAAACAGCGAAATCATAATAAGTAAGATGGGCCCGAGGAGAGTCGAACTCCTTTCTCTAGCGTGTAAGGCTAGCATCTTAACCGGTGGACTACGGGCCCATATTTAATTAACTTTTATTTCTTATACAAAATTCATTTAGTTTATTGAGCGCATAATCTAATATCTCTTTCGGTGGCAGAGAAACAATTCTAAAATAGCCAGCCTTTCCAAAGCCAGAACCACGCGTAAGCTGTATATATTCCTCACGCAAAAATCTATCCACAAACTCCTTATCATTCTTTATTTTTAATGCATTATGCTTTATTTTCGGAAAGATATAAAAGGCGCCATTAGGCTCAACGGTCTCTATGTATTTATTCTCATTTAAAATTGAGACTGCATAATTAACACGATCCTCTATCTCATGGACCATGTATTTTATCGCCTTATCGTGCTCTTTTTTGTTGTTTAAGGCCGCTGCACTTGCATACTGTGCGGGTGTATTTACGCATAATCTAACACGCGCAAAATCTGCCATTTTGTTGGTAAATTCACGTGAAATTTTATCCTGTTCTGGAACGATGATAAATCCAATTCTAAAACCGGTTGCATCAAAGTCTTTAGAGGCTCCATTTAATATAACATGCGGAATGCCCTTTGCTACCTCTCCTATACTTGTGAATTTTGTCTTATTGTAATATATCTCATCATATATTTCATCGCTTATCAAAAGTATGTTATTATCGTTTGCGATATCTACAATATCCTCTAATACAGATTTTTTTAGAACGGTGCCCGTTGGATTGTTTGGGTTTGTTATTATCATATACTTGACGCGATTTAATTTGCCTCTCTTTTTTAGGTTTTTTATTGAGGCATTTAAATGCTCTATATCTATATTCCAATTCTCTTTTTCATAATAATTCTCATATATAGGAATGCCACCTGCAAGCAATAACCTTGGTATATATGCTGAATAATAGGGTTTGAATATAATTGCATGATCTCCTGGATTTATTAGACCATAATTGATAAATTCAAGCGCCTCAGATACTCCTGCCGTAGTTATAATGTTATTGGGGTTGACATTAATCTTATACATGCGTTTATAGCGTTCTGCCACCGCATTTCTTAGTTCTGCTACGCCTATTGCATCAGTATAATTTGTTTTGTGTTCCTTAAGCGCATCAATATACGCCTCTATAATGTAATCTGGTGTATTGAAATATATTGGAGGGTCTCCACGGTTTAGTTTTATTACATTATGGCCCTTCTTTTTTAGCATTTCGGCCGTTATATCCTCTTCTAATATGGGATTTTCAGCATGAATGCTTCTTTTTGATAATATGCTCATGAAAACACAGATATCTATCAAATAATAGTAATATAAATTTGTCCAATCAATCTTTATTAATAAATTCCATACTATCAATTATTAATGTACCTACGCCATTGCTATTATCAATATGTGATTTTTTTATACGTAGGCCTTTTTTGAATAATGGTCCGTCAAGTGCAAATGATTCCGCCTCACCACCCTCAAATGTAAGGCTGATTCTTTTTTTCTCGCGCAAAATCTGCAATTTTTTTATTAAATCATCATCTATATGTTTTCCAAGATAACTATTATCTAATCCATCTGCTGCAACGCGTGTTATTATTATATCAAAATCTTTTGCAAGTTCGTTTAACTCGGATAAACCATCAATTAACCATAGCGGAGATTCATGGACAATATCTAAATCCTTGCATATATTATCTATCCTAACCTTCTGATACATACTTGCTGTTGCCCCTGTTATTAATGTATCTATATCGTTCTCCGATAGCACCTGTTTAAGATCCGAAAGTTCAAGTTCTTTTTCTCCTTTTGTATAAGAAAATACCTGTTTTATGCCAAGAGCTTCAGCTTGCATGCGTGTGAATTCTACATTGGGCTTGTGGAACATGTAGCTAAATTCATTCTCTGAGCCCATTGTTATTAAAAGATCAACGCGTCTATTACTTGAAAAAACCCGATGCAATGCTAAGGTTGAATCCTTACCACCACTGAAAAGGCATGCAATCATAATATTACCTATTTTTATAATCTGAAGAAGGACAAATATTCTTTAGTACACATCTGTTACAGTATTTTCTTCTTGCGGTGCATGTATCTCTACCAAGAACGATAAATGCGTTTGATACGTACTTTCTGTTATTAATATCTACATTATCAATTAATATTCTTTCTATTTTTTCTGGGTTTTTGGTTTTGGCAATGCCCAATCTATTTGCTACTGTTATGCAATGCGTATCTATTGCAATGCCATGGTGCAGATTATACGCACCAGATAAAACAACATTTGCGGTCTTTCTCCCAACTCCCGGTATTTGCACTAATTCATCTATGTTTTTTGGTATTTTTGAGTTAAAATTATCACGTATATAATGCGATGCTTTTATTATGTTGTTTCCTTTATTTCTATATAATCCTATATGTTTTATGTATTTGAATAGCATATTAGGTTTAAGATTTAAGTAATCATTTATATCAGGATATTTTTTAAATAATTCAACTGTAGCTTTATTCACCTGTTTATCCTGTGCTTGTGCAGATAAAATGGTTGCAACTAAAAGCTGCCATGGGCTAGAAAAATTTAAAGAGCTCTTTAAACTATTTTTATAATGCAATTTAAGCTTTGTCATTATTTTTTTTAGAAATATACGCTTATCATTTGACATATAATATTTTATAAACATTCATATTTAATAAATATTGATTATATGTGTGCGCAACTATTAGATTTGGATAAATCAAATACAATAGTAAAATCATTATTTGAATTATATCCAAACGCCAAATACTATCTTAATTTTAACTCTCCAATAGAACTTGTTGTCGCATCTATTCTCTCTGCCCAGACACGTGATGAGACTGTAAATAAAATAACCCCACAATTATTTTCAAAATACAAGGATTGCAATGCATTTGCCAATGCCAACAAAGAGGAACTTATTAAGTATATAAAATCTGTTAGCTTTGCCGATAAAAAGGCTGAAAATATAATAAAAACATGCAAGGAGATAGAATCGCGCTATAATGGAATTGTGCCAAAGAACATGGATGCGCTTCTTATGCTTGCAGGTATCGGGCGTAAGACCGCAAATACTATACTCATAAATGCGTATGGCATTGTTGAGGGAATACCTGTTGATAGTTGGGTGATAAAACTATCTAATAGAATCGGATTATCGCAAAGTGGTAATGCTGATATTATAGAGGAGGATTTAAAATCTAAGGTTGATAAAAAATATTGGAAAAAATTTGCATATGTTCTAAAATCACATGGCAAGGCAATCTGTAATAATCCTCCAAAATGTGATATGTGCAAAGTTAACAAGCTATGTATGAAAAGAGGTATTTAATTTCATATTAAATTTACAAGAAAACCTATCATAAATCCCATAAATACGCCTAGATACATAAGGTTTTGGCGATGCGGCTCTATATTTTTGAACTGGTGCTTTATCATAGGCAATATCACGTATAATATTGCACCTATTTTGTATAAAACA
>JAJZDT010000077.1 GCA_021851535.1 Microcaldota archaeon
AGATATGACAGGCGCGATTATGCGTTAAGACCAGAGGATATGGAGTGAGTGTATGTTTAACTTAATTGTATCATTTTTAATTGGTATAATAGACATATTTCTAATAATAGCTATGTTTAACTCAAACGAGATGATGCATGCCGCGCTCTTTCTTGCAGCAGTATTTTTCATGAATGCAATAGCATTTCTAATACTAAATCAACAATTACTTGCAGTAATACAGCTTATGATAATGGTAGGGGGCATTGCAACATATATATTCGTGAGTGTTGCTCCTGTTAAAAAGCCATCATTTAATGGAACAAATATGCCTGCACTCGCACTGCTCTCCATACTAATATTCATAGCTATCGCATACCCATTAGTACAGAAAGGATACATCTCGAATAGTACTACAAATTACTCTTTTGACGTTACAAGCATGCTTAATTATGTTACGTTTAATGTCAGTATATTTTACATAATTACTATTATGCTATTTACAAGCGCATTGGGTGCCATAATAATAATGAAGATGCCGGGGCTACTTGAATGATAATATTATATATGATGATTATAGGATTTGCAATCTTTGCTATTGGAGTAAGCGGTATAGCCACGAGCAAAAATTTTTTGGTCATAATGTTCTCAATAGAACTAGTAATAATAGCAGCATCGCTTATAGGATTAGCACTGTATTCATCATATAATGGCGATATAATATTGCTATTAATTTCAATATGGAGCATTGCAGCGGTTGAACTGGTTGCTGCAATAGCGCTGTATAGATATCTTGTAAAGTCCGGTAATGGATTAGACGTCTCAAAACTATCAAAATATAAAGGTTGAACTATGATAATAGCTATTGTTTTATTTCCAATGCTGATTGCAACATTCTTGATCTTATTATTCAAAAATGAGACCATTGTCAAGCTATCAGCAGCTCTTGGCAGCATAGCATCACTTCTGCTCTCCATTTATATTGCAATCTTTGATAAGAATATTTCAGAGCAGTATAGATGGTTTAATCTCATAAGCTACTCGTTTGGCATATCATTTGCCACATATACGTTAAATATCATACTACTTTTGCTTGTAGCAATTATGACACCAATTATTGTGATATATTCAATAGGCTACTTTAAGGGTAAGAACTATGGAATCAAGCGCTTTTACATTGAGATGCTAATATTTGCAAGTGCAATGATGCTCTTTGCAATTTCTGAAAATTTAATAACAATATTTATCGCCTGGGAGATTTTAGGCATAACAAGCTATATGCTTATAGGATTCTGGTATAATAAGGAGGAGGCGCAGGAAGCTGCGCGTAGATCCATAACAACAATAGTAATTGGAGACATATTATTCTTATCAGCTATAATAATAATTTTTGCAACGCTTGGCACAACAGAGATATCGGGTCTTATAAACACTACAAATAAGAGCGTACTTTATCTGCCTATGATACTTATAATGATTGCAGCATTTACAAAATCCGCCCAGTTTCCATTTAATGAATGGCTAGCTGATGCAATGGAAGCGCCAACCCCAGTATCGGCATTTCTTCACTCCTCGACTATGGTAAAGGCTGGCGTATTTTTAATTGCACTGCTTTTACCTATATATGAATCATTGGGCCTAAATTACATACTTGTTGTAATAGGAATTATAACAGCAATAGTAGCTGTTACAAATGCACTCTCTGAACACCAAATTAAAAGAATACTTGCCTATTCAACCATGGAAGATTTAGCGTTGATGTTTATTGCACTTGGACTTTTAAATATATTTGCAGCTATGCTACTTTTTATTGTTCAGACATTCTACAAAGCGCTTCTTTTCATGAATAGCGGCGTTATGATGAATGCAAATAATGACAATTCTGATATTTACAAGATACATGGACTTAGGGATACTAGAATAATACTTATAACTACAATAATTGGCGTTGTGTCACTTGCAGGTATTATTCCATTTGGATCATTCTTTGCCAAATCCATGATTGATACTTCATCAAATAGCACAGTTCTTTATTTTATATTACTAGCAATTGAACTCGTATCAAGCACATATATGTTTAGGTGGATGTTCATACCATTAAAAGACAAAAATGCTTCGAAAACGCGTAGTAACAAATATAAAAACACATCTAAATTAATGATAGCACCGATAATAATAACGGCAATTCTTGCGCTCTTTGCACCAATAGCCCTGCCATTGCTTGGGGGCATATTTGGTACATACAACATACTGGGCAATATTCTTACATATGTGATTAATAGCATAATAATAGCAATAGGCATTATGATTGCATATGTATTCTTCATGCGCGGCGCTAAAATCAAAATTGGCAAGAATAGCATTCTCTATAAAGCCGCATATAACAGCATTTTAATAAATAAATTTTATAACATTTTTGGAAATACGTTTGTTTATCTTAGCGATTTTTTTAACACAATAGATTATTCGATATTAAAAACATTCCAATCATCAGGAATGTATATCTATAAATTTGGCATGAAAATAAGAAAGATGGTCAATGGTAATGTAAATGATTATTATGTTGTTGCACTGATAGGATTTGTATTTCTTGTAATAATTTTTAGCTTTATTGTTTTTGGTGTTTTTTAGATGATATATATTATTTTAATATTGTTTGCAATGCTCGCTGCAGGAATTGCGCTAGTACCAATTAGCCCTAGGGCTTTATGTAGAAGAACTGCGCTCATATTCTCAGGGGTCGTATTTGCAATAGTATTGCACATGATATTTAATCTGCTCGTTTATAACGTACTTCCATATAGCGAATCATTAGCGTATATACCCGAATTAAATACGCGCGTGCTATTTACAGTAACACCCGTATCTATGATACTTATGCTTATGACCTCCATAATATCCATTGCGGCGCTATTGTCTATTAGACCCATTTTAGAGAGAGAGCGGGGTCTATCCTTTTTGATAATGCTATTCCAATTATCCTCAATAGGATTATTTTTATCATATAATCTGTTATTATTCTTCATGTTCTGGGAGATGGGCGTAATAACAGTCTTCATGCTAATTAACATATTCGGATCATCTGAGAGTAATAATGCTTCTATGAGATTTCTTATGTATTCTATAGTTTCAAGCTCATTATTACTTTTAGGCATAATACTTATCTATCTATACACCCCAGCACATTCACTTAATATAGATACGATAATAGCAAATAGCGCAACAATACCTTACACAATAGGAGCTGTTATATTTGCGATTATGTTTGCAGCGTTTATGATAAAAATACCACTATTCCCATTTCACTCATGGGTTGGAAGCGCATATGCGGAGGCGCCAACAAGCGGATCTGTAGTTATATCGGGCATATTATCAAAATATGGACTTTATGGAATATTTATGTTATTTGTGATGTTTAATACAACTCAGAGCATGCGTATTAGCATTTTAATAATTGCTGCCATATCAGCATTCTATTCAGTTTTTGTTGCGATAAAGAGCAGAGATATAAAGGTACTATTAGCATACACAGGCATGGTTGAGAGCGCTATAATAATAATAGGCATAACGTCTGGAAATGCAACAGGCTATTATGGCGCGATATATGGAATGTTTGCGTATGGCTTATCCATTGCCCTATTATTCCTTGCAGCTGGAACAATAGAGCAGATGTATGGATCTAGAAACGTTGATAATATTAAAGCAATTGTGAAGAACTCCGCATCAACAGCCTATGCGTTTATATTTGGCGTATTTGCAGCAACAGGACTGCCATTAACCGGAGTTTTCATAGCGGATATATTGATATTCACTTCAGGATTTGAGGCCTTTGGTATACTGGCATTGATCCCAATAGTTACAATAATGATAATTGCCGCATACCTATATAGAATAGTTTCGAAATCAGTTCTAAACTCAAAAGAACCAACACTTGCAATAAGAGGTCTTGAGAGTGATAGGATTTTTGCGTATATAGTAATAATTGCTGCAATAATTTTTATTGGTGTATTTCCATCAATAATACTTAGTATATTTAGTGCAAGTTGAATATGATGATAGATTTTAACCTTATGTATATGCTTATTTTAATACCAATTATACTTATAGTATCTGGAGCGCTTGCAATACTACATAGAAAAAAAGAGTCCGCATTCATAGTACAAATAATATTGCTCGTAATGAATTTGGCGCTTGCAGTATTATTTTTTGTGACGGGCGGGCAAACAATAGCATTTAGCATATTTACAATATATAGTTTCTCTGCGCTATTTATTGGACTTTTTTCTATTCTATTTTTATTGATAGTCATATTGACATACAAACATTCGATGAAATTTAATTATGTCTCACTGCTCATTAGCATGGTATATTTTGGCGCAATTGCCGTATCCACGTCAGCATCGCTTATAATAACAGTAATCGGTATTGAAATGGTATCGATAGGATCAATATTTATGATCCTATTTGAGAAACGCGATTCTATAGAAGCAGCAATAAAATTGTTTATATTAAGCGGCAGCGCAATTGCGATATTGACAGTTGCATTAGCACTTATCATACCATATGATAGCACATTTGCAATATCAGCAATAATAAGCTCTGGACCATTAAATTATATACTATTATTTTCACTTCTATTATTTGGAATAGGCCTCTTATTTGAAGCGGGCGCATTTCCTTTCAGTTTATGGATACCAGATATATATGAGGAGGTGCAGGGCAATATAACCGCAATGCTCTCAGGTATAAACAAGAAGGTTGCATTTGTTGCAATAATAGTAATATTTGGGATTGTTTTCGTAAGATATTGGTACATATTCTCAGAGTTTTTTAGCATTATAGCGATATTCACAATGTTTTTCGGAAATATAATGGCGCTTATACAGACCAATATAAAGCGCATGTTTGCATACTCTGCAATATCGCAATCGGGTTATATATTAATAGGAATTGCTAGCGCATCACAATTTGGCTTTGAGGCAAGCATATTCCAAATTATTGCTCATTCTTTTATGATAATTGGAACATTTGCAATAATAATGCTATTAGAATTTAGAAATATAAAAACGCTTAATGATTATTCTGGATTGATGTATAGAAACGGATTTATCGGATTCTCTTTAGCCATATTTATATTGTCTATGATAGGCATTCCAGGACTTATGGGCTTTTATGGTAAATTTTTACTCTTTGCAAGCGCAATAAATGCAAATATAGTAATATTGGCGATTATTGGTCTAATAAATAGTATTATATCAGTATATTATTATGGGCGGGTTATTGCAGCGATATTTAAACCAAGCAATAAGAATAAGATATTTATAGATAAATACAGCTACTTTGTTATATTAGTCGCACTTTGCCTTATAATCGTATTTGGCATATATCCAACACCGCTAATAATAGCCTCGCAATTAGCTTCCAGTTCACTACTCTTACTCTGAAAATCCTCTTAAAAAGAATCGTTTAAGCATCTTTGTAGGTCTATCCATATCACCATATTTACTAAAGAACCCATCAAAGCCTAGCGCCTTTGCCATCTTTATGTTAATATCCATCGTAGTATTGCCTAAAATTGAATAGTATTTATGAAAGAATCTATGCATTGTTAAATCCCGCCCATTCATTTTGCGCCACTCGTGTTC
>JAJZDT010000078.1 GCA_021851535.1 Microcaldota archaeon
ATAAAGCTCTCAGATGAATTATTCTAATAAGCTATAAATTGCTGATATGTTATATTCTAACTGGTAGTATGGATAGAAAGGGCGTTATATCACTAATCATATTTTTCGCAAGTATACTTACATTGTTATATGCGATATACTATATACAGCAGCTCTCACTTAACATAGGAATAGGTGCTGGTGCAGGCATAGTCGCCAGTAGTAATGCAAATATAATAGTTAATGTTACAATAGAGCAGCTTTTAAGCAATATACCTACGCTGCAGTTTGCGCTTTCTATAAGCTATATACTATTTGTACTTGCAATAGTTGTAGTAATTGCAAGCGGCCTGCAAATTTTAAATAAGAGATCTGGAATAGAATGGTCAATAATTATTGGAATATCTGCGCTTGCGTATCTTTTACTTTCAATACTTTTAGAAACGAGCTTTATTTTTGCAGAGCCATATCTTATCTTCTCCTTATCAACAATAGGCGGAGCGATAATAATTATTTTATCTATATACAATGCTGTTGGAATAATACGAATGAGGCAGCATGCAATCAGAAATATACGTATTGATCCATCAAAGCCCTACACAAATATGATAAAGCTCTCAGATGAATTATTCTCAAAACTTTCGGGGAATATAAAAATATTGGACATGCATTTCGATTCGTTGGGGCTTAAGAATCTTGCAATACTACTAGATAATTCAAATGCTTCATATACTTCGGTTTATGTTCTAGCAAATGAGGATAGGATTGGCGAAAGATTCATGAAAGAGTATAATGACTTTAAAAATGAGCTTAAGAATAGAAATATTCCATTCGAGATGCGTATATTAAATGAGAATGATGCTATACAGCAGCATGAGCGATTGCTAATAGATAATTCAAATGCGTATAAAATACCACCATTTAATATAATAAATAGAAAAAGCGAGCATATTGTACGCACAAACTATAAAGATGCCATAAATGGCTTTGAATATTTATGGGGAAGGGCAAAAAAATTAGAGAACCTGAAGGAATAATATATGATTGGCATACAATATACTGATATTATAATTGTAAATATATGAATGAAATACTTGTTGATTTTATGCAAAAGGGTAAAAAAATTACAATAACTGCGCTTTTAATTATTCTGCTGATGCAGCTATCAATAGCGTCTATAATGCCGACTTTAAAATTGAGCATTCCTTCTAATAGTATATACAATGGAACCAATGGCAGCATCATATTTGGCAGCAGTGCGGGCCCTTTTAGCTCAAATATATTAATAAATGGGGTTGTCGGCAGTAATACTAATATAGGTTATATCTCAAAAGACATTAATATCTCGGAAGCTACTCAATTCATATCGGTGCGTAATGGCACTATATATGTGGTATCATATCCGTTCTCTGTTATTCCTATTCATACTGTTAATGTTAGTTCTTTTTCATTTAATACGGAATTATACTCAATTCCAAATGGCGTCACAACACCATATATTGCATATTCGTCTAATATGGTTTTAAAATATGTGCTTAATACATCATCAAGCGATCTACAGACAATATACACAAGCAGCAATACTATTGCAAATACAATTGTAGGTTTTAACAAGCCTATTGGTGTGTATACAATACCGAATTCTAATTCGATTTATGTTTTAAACAATGGCAATAATACAATATCTGTTATAAATTCAACATTTCATGTAATTAAAATAATAAGTACGGGCAATGACCCACAATCTATTGCATTTTCAAGCAATGGTATATACGCATATGTGCCAGACTATACGAGTAATTCAGTCACTGTAATAAATGTTCCAACAAATACAACTGGTACAAATCCTATTTCAATCGATGGTGCATGTCCATCATCCATTGCGTTCTCTAATAGCACTAATACAATATATGTTGCAGATTCTTGTTCACAAGCATCCGGTATATCGGTAATAAATGGCAATACTAATTCATATGTCGGAAAAATATCAATAAATGGGTGGCTTCCTACCGCAATTTCAGCAAGCCCAATAAATGGGATAATGTATGTGGGATATACTAATATTGCGACTTTATCTGGTGTTCTTGGTGAGATTAATGTATCTCAAGGATATGTATCCGCTCCCGCTTTGGCAGGTACTTATACAATCACGCTAAATTCGAATGCAAATGCAAATTATAATGCAAATTCAATCTCAAGTACATTCACAATATCAAAAGCAAATCCTTACATCTTTTTAAATAACTCCAAAAACTTTGTTGAGAATGGTAATGATGGTTATATAACATTTGGTCTTTTTAACAAGAATGCGTCAAATAATATAAATGCCACTCTATATATTAATGGTTTATTAAAATCAAAATCTTATGGGATGCAGCTTAATAAAACATTAAATGAGAGTCTATCACTAAATAGTCCAATAGGTTATATCTCAAATCTTGCATTAACAAATAATGGCAATGACTTATATATCGCCACTAATGGAGGAAAAATTGCGGATTTTAATACAATATCAGATGTAATAGTAAAGAACTTAACCTTCGCCTTACCCTCCGAGATATTATCTCAATTATTTACTAGCGGGGCATCAAAAAAAATATATGCAATAAATACCCCAGTTGGTGGTAGTGGAAAGAATATGAGTATAACACCAATAATAAATAATGTAGTTCTAACTAATGTAAGTTTTAGTTCAAATCCCTATCCATATACTCCTGCAGCTGCAATCTTCCCAAATGGCAATTACATATATATAGCAAATTCTGGCGCAAATCCGTTTTATGATAATATATACATATTAAATACAACATCAAATGCTATAGTGACAATAGAACAAAATGCGCTTATTTTATCAAATAATGTAATATCAACCCCTTTCCCAATGTATTTTGGGATGATGCCGAACGGTAAGAGTTTATATATGTCTGATTTATGGGGTACAAATGGATTTCCTGGAAATGGCAATGCTACATTATCAATAATGAATACAACAACACACGCAATATCAAATGCGATAGTATTTAGGGATGCAATACCTGGCTATATCGCAATACCAAATAACAACGTTGCTTATGTTTTAACTAATTCTGCAAATCATAATAACATAACAATAGTGAATTTGGCCAACAACAATATTGTAACAAACATAAGCTTTAGTAGTTCAATTAAACCAACAGAATTTTTAATTTCGAATCAGAGCGATATCGCGTATCTTATATATACGGAAAGAATAAGAAATCAATTTAATACTACAAATACCACAAATGGTATTTTTTCAATAAATCTTTTAAGCAATACTATTATATCAAATTATGTGCTTAACCGTGGCGTGCAAGCTGCAGTGCTTTCTTTAAATGGATCTAAAATCTATTATTCAGCTCTTGGTATTGATGAACCATATCTATATGTGTTAAATACTGGGTTAATTAATTATGCAACCTCAAATAATTCGGGTATATATAACATTGTTGCAAATACGCTTGGTAATGCAAATTACTCTAGTGAAAGTATGTCATCATCCTTTACAATAGCGCCTACCGGTTCATTGCTCGCAAATCCTATAACTCCGAGCAATCCAACAATAGATGTCGGACAAAGTATTACGTTAAATTCGAATCCTACAGGCGGTTCATTACCATATACTTATCAATGGTATACTGGTACAACTGCATGCGCAACTTCAATAACTAGTGCAGGTACATCGGCAAGTTATGTGGCAGCTCCAATTTCAGATACATTATATTCCTATAAAGTTACTGATAATGTTGCAAATACCATCTGTTCAGCTCTTGCAAATGTGATAGTAAATTCTGCTATGGTATCTTCAAATGCCCCTACATCAAGCGCATCTACCTTAGATAATGGTCAGAGTGCTACACTCTCAATACTATCCCCAACTACAGGAACATCTCCCTATACTTATCAATGGTATTCTGGAAGTTCTTCTTCATGTCAATCTGATAATCCTATAGCTAACGCTAATGGCCTTTCATATACTGCAACGCCAACGTCAACAACATATTATTGTGTTAAAGAGCAGGATAGCGCATATAATCCCGAATCTGTATACACAAATACATATAAAATATTGGTCACTCAAAATCCACTGTCAACGCCATCAATATCATCTACTTCGTATAATATAGATGATGGGCAGAGTGTACAAATAACTATAGCATGGTCTGGGGGGACTATGCCATATTCTGTATCTCTTTACTCATCTTCAAGCTCCTCTTGCAGCTCATCATCTACGCTCATTACAACCCAATCATCTTTGAACACTAATACTGCAGTATTCTCATCATTAAACCCATCATCTACAATTTATTATTGTGCATATGTTACCGACAGCGCATCAATTCCAGTAACGCTTAATAGCAATACAATAAAAATAACTGTAAATCCTCAACTAATTGCACCTACAATAACTCCAACTAGCGTTACAATAGATAATGGCCAGAATATTCAAATAGCATTAGGTGTGTTAACTACTGGAGCATCGCCATATACCTATCAATGGTATAATGGGTCTTCCTCCTGTCTTGATACTCTAATTTCCGGCTCAACATCAAATTCAATAACAGTATCACCTAATGTAAATATGCATTATTGTGCAAAGATATTCGATTCTGTATCCTCACAGGTCTCAAGCGCATCCTCATATGTTGTTGTATCCCCTGCTTTAGGTACATTATCAATAACTGCGAATAATTTAGTAATAGATGATGGCCAACAGGTTAAAATATCATCTTCAATAACTGGCGGGACTATGCCATATGCATATCAGTGGTATAGTGGTTCATCATCCTCCTGCAGCTCAGATTCTCAAATAAATGGCGCAACATCAAATTCAATAACAATATCCCCAACGTCAACAACCTACTACTGTTTATCCCTATCCGATTCGGCTTATCAGAAAGAGAGTTCTGAATCTTCAGTAAAAATAACTGTAAATGCGCCTCTATCTTCTGGCTCTATAACCGCTCCATCAAATTCCATATATCTAACTCAAAATGTTATATTAACTGCAAATCCAAGTGGTGGATCATCATCTTATACTTATAAATGGTATTCCTCTTCAAGCTCCTCCTGCAGCTCATCATCCAATTTAATTAGCGGTGCTAGTGGATCAACATATGTTGCATCTCCAACATCAAATACCTACTATTGTTATGGAGTAGTTGATTCGTTAACCATGAGTGTTTTATCTCCTGCATATCTTGTCAGTGTAAAACCTCTACCAAGCATTCTAATAACACCTGAATATACCGTACTTGATTCAGGACAAACTGAAATATATCAGATAACCGCGTATAATGGCATACCTCCATTTAATGCTGCACTATATAATGTTACTAGTAATTCAATGGTTGGAAATGTTGCACTAACCGCGTTATCAACACCAACAGATATATCATTTAATGTTTATTCTAAACAGTTAAACAAGGTATTTGAATATAATTCTATTGTGACGGATATTGGCAATGGGAATACAATATCTAATTCATCATATAATAGCATAGTAGTAAATCCTATATTATCAACGCCTCTAAT
>JAJZDT010000020.1 GCA_021851535.1 Microcaldota archaeon
GTTTCAGTTCTGGTGGCAGATTACAGTGCGTTGGCACGTTAACCCACGTAAACCATAGGTTTTCGTGATGGCGTAGTTTAAGGGCATGGGTTACATCAAACATATTAAGGATTAATTATAATCAGAAATTTAAACAGTAAATCTTAATTAAAAAATTAATGCAAAAATCGCTGTCCAAAATAGGAATAAATTCATCATATTATACTAAATGCATATATACCTCCTAACCCAAAGTTAGCAATAGGGTAGTTTTTGAGTACAAAAAACACTAGTCACGGTATTTCTATGAAATTAAACAAAAGCACAATCATCTTTGATGTTGAAACTCGCGGAATCATTCCAAAGACTAAAAACCAAAGTGTACTGAATCAAGCTTTCCAAAAACTAGAAATCAGTGTTATATGTGCATATGATTACAAAAGTGGGGAATACAAATTTTTTACGCATAAAACAATAAAGCACTTTTTGGATTTATTAAGCAAGGCAGGAATTATCGTTGGATTTAATATCCTTGCTTTTGATTATAAAGTCTTAAAAAAGTACGGGCTACAAAAAGGTCTGGAGAAGAAGAGCATTGATATTTTTGCTATTATAAAAAACAAAACGGGAATCTGGTATAGTTTGAATAACCTTTCGATAGAAAATGGTGGAAAAGGTAAATTACACAAGGGTAAAGACCTGGCTAAGATGACTGGAGTAAGTTTATACGAAGGTTGTAAAGCAGATGTAAAAGAAACCAAATTTTTATATGAAAAAATGCTTAATAAAAAATTAAAATACATTAAGGATAAAGCAAAATACTACGCAAAATATTTTCCTAAAAAGTATTATGACTATCTAAACGATGAAGACATTGATGGCTATATAGAGGATGAATTTGGTAGATATTATATCAACAAATTTGGAACACAATCAAATACAAAAACTTCAAATTATGGAAGCTGCCCGAATTGTAAAAAGGAATTATACCGCAGCTCCAGCGAAAACTACGGTTTTGGAGCAGGGGCCGGAGAGAGCTATACTGGAAGGAGCTTGTGTGGCTTTTGCAAGCATGGATGTTTTGAGTGGGATAGAGATCATATACCCGGATTTAGTGATTCAAGTGGTAGCAAATGCTGTAAATGCAATAAATATAATGAGTGCCCAGTTTTCGAAGTATAAACTGATGCATCATCAGGAGATGGGTTGGATAAGTAAGTGCTTTAAGGTTCAGATTTGCTGGAAATTTGAACGCTAGCTACTTAAATAGCTTGCACGACCATTATTCATGGTTCAGATGAACCTGCTTGGGCTTAGAATTTTATGTTGTTTTGGTGTGAAATATGGCTAAGAATATAGGCGTGAAACAGCTAGGAAACGCTCTCAAACCCCTAGCGGGTTCGAGAGTTCAAATCTCTCTCCCTGCAAATAAAAATTAAAATGTTAAAATCGATTTTCTAAAAGTCAATCTTACAATGTATTCTAGTACGAATACCTGCAAATATTTTATGGTTTAAACTAATACTTTTTTAATCAATCATTTTAGCTATAATCTATATCCTCCTTTTCAGCTTTAAATCCATACTCCCCAATACCTGCAATGTTGTCAGATATATTTAATAATAATCTTCCATCAAGCCTGTCAATTTTAGCCGATTTAATATGCCGCCCAATATCAAGCCTCATCTGTCCTACTCCCATTATTGCGTTTTCATCACCCTCAAGTGCAACAAAACATAAACGGAATTGTTCATATATCATTCTAACAATTTTGTTGTTTTTGGTGTAAACGGATGTATTAATATCTATCATATAATCTGAAATTTGCTCTAATAAATTTAATACGCCTATATGTCCAAGATAATTGCTTGGCTGTATTATATTAACATACCTAATACCTAACGTATAAAATCTATTTACCTGTTTTTCTATTCTTTTAATCATAAATGTTTTATCCTCTAATACCTCCTTAAATTCTTGATCAATCATAAATCTAATTCTGGAATATATTTTCTTCAACTCTACCTCTTTTATATTAGTAAAATCCTCAATGCAAAGTTTATTGTCAGATTGTTCTGTTATTTCAAATCCTGCGCAATCATTATTCAACTTATCCTCTATTGCTTCGAGCTGCGTTTGAGTAAAACCTTCTTTGGAATACAAAATTAATTGGGTTGTTCCATACATATAATGCAATCCTATCCATCTTGTTATAAAAATTGGATTTAGATCATGTTCAACTATACGTTCTGCATTTTTTGTTTTAATTTGACGTGTAGATATTACAAGTGTTCCATCAGTACTCTCTGTTATAATAACGTTCCCTTTAGGTTTAAGCCCCTCCTTATCCGCCCATTTTTTCGGCAGTATCAGCGCGATGCTACTCTCACCAAATTTGAATACATTCTTTTCCATAGTATCACATATATGTATATACGTATAGATAATATATATATGTATTATGCAAATTGTATATATATAAGTATAGCCTAATACTATTAGGAAGAATTTTCGAGTTGGATTAAAATGTGGAAAGATAAAATAGTATATGATGGAAATATAACTAACAAAGAAAATACCAAACAAATAGATATAGATAGAAATATACTGCTCTTAACTGATAGCTATAAATTAACCCATTGGAAGCAATATCCTCCAGGAACAGAAAAAGTATACTCCTATTTTGAATCAAGGGGCGGAGAATTTCCTGAAGTTGTATTTTTTGGCCTTCAATATTTTATCAAAAAATATCTAGAAGGGAACGTGGTTAATAAAGAGGCAATAGACGAAGCAGAGTATATAGTAAGTAAGCATCTAAGCGATAAAAATTTGTTCAATCGCAAAGGGTGGGAGTACATATTAAAAGAATATGATGGTAAATTGCCAGTTTCTATACGGTCCGTACCTGAAGGTACTGTGGTTCCAGTAAGTAATGTATTAATAACAATAGAAAATACAGATCCGAACTGTTATTGGCTTACAAATTATTTAGAGACTCTGCTTGTACAAACGTGGTATCCAATAACCGTTGCGACATTATCAATGCATATGAAAAAGATGCTTCTAGAAAAACTAGAACAGACAGGTGATCCAACACAAATAGAATTCAAATTGCACGATTTCGGTTTTCGTGGTGTATCCTCTGTAGAATCTGCAGCGCTTGGTGGCGCTGCGCATTTGGTCAATTTCAAGGGCACTGACACAATAGCTGGGCTTATGATGCTGCGCAGATATTATGATGCTGATATGGCGGGATTCTCTATACCTGCGGCTGAACACTCTACAATTACGTCTTGGGGAAGAGAAAATGAAGCAAAGGCGATGGAAAATATGTTGACACAATTTCCCAATGGTCTAGTAGCTGTTGTATCCGATTCGTATGATATATATAATGCATGCAGCAATATCTGGGGAGACGAATTAAAGCAAAAAGTTTTGAGTAGACAAGGTACTGTAATTGTTAGGCCAGATTCCGGGACACCCGAAAAAGTGGTAGTAGAAGTACTAAATTTACTTGCAGATAAATTTGGTTTTACAAAAAATGTAAAAGGATATAAATTGCTTCCTCCACAAATACGGGTCATACAAGGAGATGGTATAGAATATTCATCCACACGGCGCATATTAAATGCAATGGAGGGCGCGGGATGGTCTGTTGATAATGTTGCGTTTGGTATGGGTGGCGGATTATTACAAAAACTTAATCGTGATAGCCAGCGCTTTGCATTTAAATGTTCCAATATAACTATCAGAGGAGAAGAGCGTGGCGTCTTTAAAGATCCCATTACCGATTCTGGCAAGGTCTCTAAAATAGGGAAGCTAAAACTTATCCTAAGAAATGATGGAACATACGCTACTTTGCAGCAAAAAGATAATGGCGATGATAAATTAGTGGAGGTATTTAGAGATGGCATGGCATTGTCGCATTTTAAACTTGAAGATATACGTGCAAGGGCCGCCTATGGGCTTTCAAATCTACTCGAATTGGAGGGGAACGCCATTCAATCGGTGAACATGTTGCTAAGACAAGCATTGACAAATCAAGGGTGATAATGAATGTCTAAACATAAATTTGATTGTGGTTTATTTATAGGGCGTTTTCAGCCATTTCATAAAGGACATTTTCACGTAATAAAACATGCATTAAAACAATGTGATAAGCTTGTAATAGGTATAGGTAGCGATAATATTATTGATAATAAAAATCCTATAGACGCCAAAACGCGAGAGTTAATAATACGCAAAAGTATAATCGAATGGGGAGTTGAAGATAAAAGAATAACAATTGTGCATATAAGCGATTATCCAGATAATGATAATTTATGGTTTGAAAATCTTTGCAAGATATCTCCAAAATTTGATGTATTATTTTCTGGTAATGAACATGTAATTAAAATATTAACAAGTCATGGAATTAAGGCAATCAAACCAAAACAACTTTTTCGTTCAAGTCTTTCAGGGACTATAATACGCGAGCGAATAAGGAAGGGAGATAAGTTGTCTGGGGAGATAGCACAGAGCGTAGAAGAACTAATATATAGTAAAATAAATATGACTACAAATGATATAAAATGAACATAAATATTTATGTAGCGTAATGTTTAATGTGTGTATAATATGACCAAAACAAAAAAAGCAATGATAAAATATTCAAATAATTATTTTAAGGTTTTAGAGCGTGCAGTTACTATAAATAATATGAGTCACAACTATTTTTCTGTAGACAAAGCGGATGTTGTAGCAATTATACCTATAACTAATGATGGAAAAATAATTTTAGAGCGTCAATTTCGACCTGCAATAAATAAAAATATCTATGAAATTCCTGCAGGCAATATAGAAGTGGGGGAGACGCCTCGACATGCTGCTTTAAGAGAACTTGAAGAAGAAACAGGATATTGCGCGGGTAAGTTAATATATATAGCAAAAATTTATGGTAGTCCTGGCATATTAAATGAGACCCAGCATCTATTTTTGGCAAAGATGCTAAGAAAAGGAGAACGCCATTTAGATTTAGAAGAAGATATAAAAATAAAGGCTGTTAGTAAACGTTTGGCAATGAAAATGATACTTGATAAAGAAATAAATGATGCAAAGACAATGGCAGCAATACTATATCTAAATGCATTTTCGAACATGTTTAAATAAAACGATTAATATTATGCTCTTAAAAAGAGCAACTAATAATATATTAATTTAGCAGTTCAAATTATAATTAGTAATAACTGATAGTAATGATCTTATGGACCAAGATACTAATTTGAAAACTTTATTGAATCGGATAAAAAAACATTATCTGATTTTATTTATACTATGCTCAATAATAATTTTTATAGTTCTATCATTTTATCTTGTGATGTTTGTATTATCATTTTTTTCAACGCCGTTGCCAACATATCATTTTTCACGTGAAATCAATATTACAAATTCAACGAATAATACCGTAAAATTAACAAAAAACACTCTTATAATAATTAATGGAAGTAGTATAAGCGATAACATATAT
>JAJZDT010000152.1 GCA_021851535.1 Microcaldota archaeon
CCATCCTTATCAGCATCTATCGCAGCGTAAAATCCCCCATTTTTAGAATATAGATGATTAAACAAAAAAATGGCAATTTCTTTTGCGGTATTTAGAAAATTTAAATTTTTACTAGCCAAGTATGCTTGTAAGTATATATTACCCATCAATGCTTGGTCATACAACATTTTCTCAAAATGGGGAATAAACCAATATCTATCTGTTGAATATCTATGGATACCAAAATTTACCTGGTCATATGTGCTACTCTTTCGTAAGGCATTTAATGTATTTACCACAATAAAAAGAGCATTTGGGTCTTTTTTAGTATGATAATAACCTAGGAGAAAATTTAGATAATTAGGCATTGGAAATTTCATATTAGACCCAAATCCACCATAATCATAATCTGCAATTTGGGATAAATGATTATACGCTGTTTCTATTGATGACAGTATATCTTTTTCACCAAATTGGCATTCTTGTTTTTTTATTTTATTCTCCATGGTATGTTCTAATTGTGCTATACTTTTTGCACGCTGATATAGGTTATTTTTATTTTGAACTAATTCTCTAGAAATCTCGCTAAGCAAACTCATTAGAGAGTATCTACCAGTACTGCCATCTTTAGAAAGATATGTGTTTATATAAATCGGGCGCAGGTCTGGAAAGGCTACAATGGTTAATGGCCAGCCTGCATGCCCATTAACCAATTGACATACTCTTATATATTTACGATCAATGTCAGGGCGCTCTTCTCTGTCTATTTTTATACTTATAAAATCTTTATTTAAAATTTGAGCTATAATAGGATCTTTAAATGATTCTTCATGCATTACATGGCACCAATGGCATGCTAAATATCCTATAGAAATAAACAGTAGCTTATTATCTTGCGTTGCTTTAGTTAGAGTCTGCCTAGATAACATTTCCCAATTGATTGGGTCATTACTATGTTCTAGTAAATAAGGACTTCTTGCTTTTGCAAGTGCGTTCATTTTAAAACCTATCTTGAAATTTTAAATGTACTAAGAATGTTAGTCTTTAAATCGAATATGCGCACTAGATGGTTATTAGTATCCGCTATATAGAGTTTATTGTCATAATATTTGACATCCGATGGTTCATAGAGCCCTAACACGTCGCATTCTTTGCTTGAAAAATCACAATAGGAGGTGGCATCTTTTTTTATTAAAGTTTCCACAATTTTTTCATTTAATCTTATAACCCTTATTGCGCTATTATAGGTATCTGCGATATAGATATCATTATTTACTACACATATGCCTAGAGGATGCTGTAATTTTGCTGATATAAATGAACCATCTTCCATGCCATATGAAAACAACCCGATGCCTATAATAGTGCTCACATAGTTCTTCTTGATATTTATAGATCTAATGGAAGATGTTTCGCTATCTGCAATATAAAGATCCTCTTTTTGTATCGCAATGGCACTTGGCTGAGCAAACATTGCTTTAGCCAACTCACCATCGCGTATCTCCTCTAACCCATTGCCTGCAAATGGGATTATTGTCTTTTCTTCAATGTTATATGCCCATATTTGATGTGTACCTGCCATTGTGATATATAGCATACGACCTAAAATAGCAACGTCCCATGGTGAGACCAAAGAAATCTCTTTTGCAATGTATTTAGTTGCATAACCTAAATGAATGCCTTTGTCTCCGTTTCCAGCTATTGTAATTAAATGTCTTGTTCTAAGATCTGCAACACGTATGGAATGGTTTCCAGTATCTGCTATATATAAAAAGTTTTTATCAAAACATATACCTTGAGGATTATTGAGCATTGATGCATCAAATGATGAATCGAGCATCCCTTTATATCCGGAGCCTATAATCTCAACGATCTTGCCTGTTTTTCGCTCACATATAATTATTCTATTATTTGAACTATCGCTTATCGCAAGAAGCGATCCATTTTGGGATATGGATAGTTTTCCTGGATAGCTCAAGGTTAGGATATCTTTATCTTTCTTAACCACCTTGGAGTATACATCACTTCTTACTTTTGCAAGTGAATTTTTATGCCTATCTAACATATCATCTAATATTTCCGAAATCTCCTCCTTTGATATCTCCCCCGCATGCTTATATTCTATAGTGTTGTCAGGAGCTACAAAAAGAATTGTAGGCCATGCATTTATACCATACTGTCTCCAAAGATGCATTTGTTGATCAACAAGTATTGGATGTTTTACATCATATCGTTTTATCGCTTCAGTGATATTTTTCTGATCTTTCTCATTTGGGTATTTTGCACTATGTATGCCTATAACGGTAACAGGTTTATTTGTGTATTTTTCATCTACATAATCTAATGTTTGCAGCGTATGTATACAATTAATGCAACAATATGTCCAAAAATCTATTACAAGTATATTGCCTTGCAACTTTCGTAGTGTTATATTTTTTTTAGAATTAAGCCATGAGTACGTTTTTGGGAATTCTTTTATTTGTTTATGTATACCAAGTATCCCATGCATAATTATTTCTCTGATTTAAGTTTAATATAGTTATTGAAATTATTAGCAGACCATACAAAAATTGTTTATATACTCCTTTCGATAATTATAATATGTCAGGATATCAAATTATTGATAGTTACAAAGAGCAGATAATAGAATCGATGCAGCATATGATAGCAATACCAGCTATATCGCCAGAAAGTGGAGGAGAGGGAGAGTCTAAAAGAGCAGATTTTCTTGGACAACTTCTAAAGAGCATGGGGTTTGAAATAAGGCGATTTGATTATATAGATGGGCATAATGTTTGCAGATCTAGTGTTGTTTGCTGTTTTGGAAATGCTCCGCGTACATTATGGGTTATAGCACATATTGATACGGTTTCTGCAGGAGATATAAATTTATGGAAATATGACCCGTTTAAAGGTACGCTTATTGATGATAGGATATTTGGAAGAGGCACCAACGATGATGGACAAGATGTGATTGCCGGGATTTATGCATTAAAAGCGCTTAAAGAAAGCAATGTCAAATTAAAGTATAACTATGGATTGGCTCTTGTTGCGGATGAGGAAGTAGGAAGCGAATTCGGGATAGAAAAACTTATTAATGAGGGCATATTCAAAAAAGACGATATGATTATGGTCCCTGATAGTGGAAATGCACAAGGAAGTGAAATAGAAATTGCAGAAAAAAGTATGTTATGGCTAAAAATAACGATAAGGGGAAAACAGGTACATGCAAGTATACCAGACACCGGAGTTAATGCATTCCGGTATATGTCTGAATTTAGCCTTGATGTGTACAATATGCTGCATTCGAAGTATAATAAAACAGATAATACATTTATACCGAACGCATCAACTTTTGAAATGACAAAACATGAAAAAAATCAAGAGAGTATAAATATGATACCGGAAACTGAGATTTTTTACATTGACTGTAGAATACTACCAGAATATAAAATTGATGATATTATGTCGGATATTAGAATAATAGCTCAATTAGAAAAATACCAGAAGGTTAAAATAGACATTGAACCGTATATGCGCGACGATGCACCAATGGCCACTAGTGAATCGTGTGAGATAGTTAAACTTACAAAAGAAGCTATAAAAAAAGTGATCAATGTAGAACCTTATGTTACAGGTATAGGTGGTGGTACATTTGCACGTTTCTTTAGAGCAAAGGGAATTGATGCTGTTGTTTGGAGCAAAAAACCGGATATACCACACATAATAGATGAATATGTTATAGTAGATGATATATTAACAGACGCTAAAGTCTTCTACGAGATGGTAGTAGAGTAATACAGGTGGTTTGTTGGCGATAAGAAGACAGAGTTATAGCTGGATGAGTATGCTCATACCATTCACTGCGGTAAGCAGTGGACTAAGTATATTCATACCGTTATATATCATATATATGAATGGGAGTGTTTTAGACATCAGCATCGCTTTTGCATTATATAATTTAATAAGTATACCATCATCTATCTTCTGGGGTAAAATAACAGATAGATATAGGAGGATAAAACCATTTATAATATTTTCAATCTTTGGTACTCTGCCTTTGCTTTTTGCATTCATATTAGTGCATAATGTTTATAGCGTATTTATAGAATATGCTATTTTTGCCGTAATTGCCACAGCATCTTCACCAGCAATAAACATACTGGTTATGGGTACAAAACGTAGTAGAAACCTTCCTAAACATTTTAGTAGATACAGCATATTTGGGTTGTCAGGCTCCACGCTCGCGTTTATATTTGGCATTTTTATAGGAAGCAATAATTTGCTAACCTACGTATATTTTCTTATAATTTTTGAATTTGTTGCATTGATTATCGGTTATGCGCTTATCAAGGAGGATACGCGCGTTATGGCAAATACTACAGAAATAAAGCATGTAAATAAACTTTTTCCTATATTAAATACGATAACAAAACTGCCAAACATGCTTGTTAGCGGTAACACAATAATACACTTACACAATACAATAAAAAATTTCGAAAAGAAAAGAGTCTACCAATTGCTTGGAGCTATTGTACTCTTTAACGTAGGTTATTATCTTTTCAATACCTCATATATTCCCTATCTTAAATTATCAGGCCTTGATTATAGCAGTATATTTATCATAAACATGTTAAACGGACTTGCCCAGATATGTATTTTTCTTATGATAATAAGGATACGGAAGGGGTTTAGGCTTGGTAGATGGTACACAAAGGCAATTGCATATAGAAGTTTAAGTTATGTAATAGCGCTTATTTCTATGTTTATACCTTCATTATTTTTTCAGGCAAATATTATAGCATATATCATCGCAGGATTATCATATGCTATCTGGAATCTTTCATCATCGGTTCTTTTATACAATATTATAAGAGGAGATACGGCGGGTTATTATGTTGGTATATGGACCGGGCTTTTGGGAGGCTCCGCAGTTTTTGGAGCGATTATGTCTGGCATTGTATCGCTGTATTTAGGTTATCAAGTAACATTCATTTTTGCGATTTTGATGACAATTGCTTCTGGCATATTATTTAATAAGAAATTCAATGTACGAATAATACCACAAAAAAAGGTAATTATAGGACTTCATACATAAATGGTATTAAGATTTTTGGGATATTATATTAAAAACAGGTAACTGACATGAGAGTTCTCATAATGGACAGCGGTTCGTATAAGACATTTGGAGGTTCAGTTAAAGATGCGTATGACCTTTATAAGTATCTAAAAGAGAATACATCGTTTAATGTTGATATGCTTGGGGATTTTTCTAAATTGGATAAAAGCATAAGCGTATTAACAGCAAAACAGGTATTTAATACAATAAAATATACGAATATTGCATCAAAAAAATTTGATTATCAATTAATTCTTGCAAGCATGCTGGGGGATTTTTCTATTTTAAATAGCAATTTTATTAAGATAAAATATGATGTCATATTAATGAATTCTAGAAAGGATGTACCTATTGT
>JAJZDT010000148.1 GCA_021851535.1 Microcaldota archaeon
ATTTTTTTCGTTTGCCACGTTTATACACCAATTTTTCTCCTCAAAATAGGATAAAGCTTTTAAAGGTTTCTATAACTAGTAATCTAATAGTGAATAAATATATATTTAAACCTTTCGGTGTTTTTAGTAAATATTTAACTCACAATCTGATTTAAAATTTTTATATTTCGATATATATTTATATTTGGAAAAATAAAATTGGTATATGACAAATTTAACAAAGACTGCCGAAAAGGAGGAGAGTAATCTTTCAATTATGTTAAGGCGCGGTGTTATTATTGGAGTTATTGCTGCAGGAGCAATTATTGCCACCCCGCCGGATAACACTACCACTAATAGTAAACATAATACAACAGCAAATAATAAAATTGCAATAGCGCAGGTAAATAAAAATGAGACGTTGGGCAGCAGTTTTGATGAGATTGTCGTACTTGGGCTCATAACTACAGGTATTACCATCGGATTGGCGGTATTAGGTAGAAAATTGGACAAAATGGATGATTAAAAATAGATTGTTTATAATAGACGCTTATATATGACAAATTAACGTCTCATTATCAATTCCGCTAATATCAAATTCACATATATTATTGCATAGTTTTAAATATATTACATTTTTATAGAGTAGTGAGGCGATGAAATGCGTGTATCTGAAATATATAATAAGGATGTGTATAGTGACTCTGGTCAATATCTTGGCGAAGTTCGTGAAATGATAATAGATCTAGAGCGCGGCGAAGTGAGCAGAATACTTATGGAGGAACCTAGAAGTTCATCTAATGATGATCTAAAGAAGATATTGCAAAAGAAGAGCGTTTTATATAAAAGCATAAAAAATGTTGGTGATGTTGTACTTGTTTCTGATATGGGTCAGAAGAGTGCAGAGGTATCCAATGCGGAGACTACAGATCTTCTAAGCAGATAGTTCCTTTTTTGGAATTATCTATCTATTTTTATTTTCAAATTTTTACTGTTTACTGATTTGACTTATTATCCTTTTGTTTTTGATTGCTAGAATGTCTTTTTTCCATCGGAAACATTATTACCTCTTTTATAGAACTCTGATTAGTTAATATCATCGTTAATCTATCTATGCCTATACCTATACCACCCGTTGGAGGCATTCCATACTCCATAGCTTCAACAAACTCGTTATCTAACGGTTCAGCTTCTTTATCGCCCAATGCAGCCTTCTCTTCCTCCATTCTAAAATTCTCTCTTTGTATTATAGGGTTATTTAATTCTGAATACGCATTTGATAGTTCTATACCGCAAATGTATAATTCAAAACGCTCTGTTAGCGTAGAATTACCTCTTTTAGGCCGAGTTAGAGGGGATGTTTCCCTTGGAAAATCTATTGCAAATGTAGGCTGTATCAGATTTGGCTGCACTAAGTTGCTAAATAATTTATCATATGCATGTGCACGCGTTCTCTTTCCTTTATCAAACCGCACGCCATGTTGCTCTGCAATGGCAAAAAGCTCGTCATCTGTTAATTTCATGACATCCTTTCCTATGTGCTTACTTATTTCATCAGCATAACTTACCCGCGCAAAAGGAATTTTAAAACTTATTTTTTTACCCTGATATTCAAACTCTTCTCCACCAAATAGATGCTTTGCAATTTTATTAAACATATTTTCATTTAATGACATCATATCATTATAATCTGCGTATGCCATATATGCTTCAAGCATAGTAAATTCTGGGCTATGTGTCGTATCAAGATCCTCATTTCTAAATGCTTTATAAATTTCATATATGCGCTCATACCCACCGATTATAAGTCTCTTTAAATATAATTCATTTGATATTCTTAAATAATCCTCCTCGTTTAAAGTATTGACAAACACCCTAAAAGGCTCCGAATCTGCACCGCCATATAATGGTTGTATCACCGGCGTTTCGAATTCTGTATATTTGTGCGATTCTAAAAATTCTCTAATCAATTTGATTATAAGAGAGCGTTTTATAAATATCTCACGCACCTGTGGATTTACTATTAGATCTAGATACCTCTTTCTATATCTAGATTCTACATCCATAAGACCCTTCCATTTATCAGGTAGATTTTTTATGGCTTTTGAGAGCTGATTAAATGTATCGACGTTTATACTTATCTCTCCAGGTTTTGTCTTAAATATTATACCTTCAACGCCAATTATATCGCCAGCATTTAGACTCTTTGCACTTTTGAATAGTTCCTCGCCCATTTTATTATAATCAAAATAACATTGCATCTTACCATACTGATCTAATATATCTACAAACAGCAATTTTCCTGCTTTTCTTACAGCCATTACTCTGCCCGCCATCGAAACGTTTTTACCCTCATATTTATTATAATCAGATATTATATCGACGCTCTTATTACTAACCTTGTAGGTATACGGCAAATTTGATATAAACGACGATAATTCACTGTCGCTGCTAGTTATATTAGACATTTAATCAACAGTATCTTTTGCCAGAAAACCTATTTATTGATAGTGTATTAAAAAAAGATGAATTAGGGGAGGGCCCTTTCAGGCCCAAACCCATCTAATTCGGGGGGTATATAATTAGCGTATTAGTCGCCTTGCCAGCATCAAATTTGTAATAGACCTTATGGCCCAATTGATACCTTTGTAATACACCACGTTTATATAAACTATTTAAGCGTGCACATGCGGCATTTCTTCCTTTGTAATTCATATGCAGCTTTATATCGTCAGCGCATGCCATTCCCTTTACCTGGATATATTCTATTATTTTCGCATCATGCCCAGATATTGGGAGCTCTGTAACCTGCTCCTTTATATCATGGGTACCTTTTACAGTTCCCTCTTGAAGTTCGGTCGCCTCGCCAGATTGGTCACTTTTCAGCTCATTTGTAAGCTGAGTTAGTGTATCTGATATTCCCTTCATGAGCATAGTCGTTTTCTTATTCTCATCCATCATGAACTTTATTAATGCAAGCATATTGGAATTGGTATCCTCCGCAGCATGCTTCTCTTTTAATAATTCTATATTATCAACATTTTTTGAGGCAATCTTCTCTAACTCCATCTTTATTTCGTAGAGCTCCTTTTCCAATATTTTTTTTGTTGCCATCAAAACAACCCAAATCATTTATTTATCATGTCTTGTTCATGATTCGTCTTTTAATGAATCATGATTGAATCATAAATATTATAATAAGATAGCTATTTAAAGCTTTTGATTTTACGATATAGTATATAGGGATTAGTGGAATTGCAATTCATTTAATTTAAAAATACTTTTAAATAGATATTAATCTATATGAACTAATTTAAAGTTAAACATCTAACAGATATTAGAAAGTGAAAATATGCAAGAAGTATACATTAATGCGCAGCGTATAAAAAGAATGCGTGAAATGCCCGAGATAATAAGCACAATAGAGAAGCGTACAAAATCTAAAATAGAAATTAGTCCAACTAAAGATTTTGTTACTATTGAGTCTGATGATGCAATTATGGAATTTTCCGCAGCCAATATAGTTACGGCTTTTGGTAGAGGTTTTGATGTCCAAATCGCTCTTCTACTGCTCAGTGATGATTATTATTTTTCGTATATAGATTTAAGACAGATATTTGGCAATAGCGCTAGATTACAACAGATAAAATCTAGAGTCATAGGAGAAAACGGACGTACAAAATTATATATTGAAAGCGTTAGTGGAGCGCATTTAAGCATATATGGACACACTATAGGTTTTATAGGTATGATAGATCAGATAAATGAGGCTGAAACAGCTGTAAGGACATTAGTTGAGGGAGGAAGTCACAAACTTGCATACCAGAGAATGGAGGCTAGCCACAGAAAGCACAAAGATTATACACACATATTCAAATAGTTTCTTTTTGATATGAAGTGATATTTTAGTTGATAGATATGGATTCTTCAGAGAATATTGTAAAGGAGTTTAAAGAACATTCGATATCAGAATTCTTCAAAAAGAACAGGCAAATGCTTGGATATTCTAGTATGATAAAGTCTCTTGTAACTGTGGTGCACGAGTATGTTACAAATTCTCTTGATGCATGCGAAGATGCTGAGATATTACCAAATATATCTGTAAAATTAAATAGGGCTGGGGATAATAAGTATACTGTAATAATATCTGATAATGGACCGGGCATACCAAAACAGATTATTGGTAAAGCGCTTGCCATGATACTTGCCGGTACAAAATTCCATAGAAATGTACAGCAAAGAGGACAGCAAGGTATTGGAGCTGCAGGTTGCACACTATTTGCACAAACAACAACGGGTAAACCTATACGCGCAATATCGGGGTTAGAAAATGGTAGAGCATTTTCATGCAGCATTGGTATAGACACCATGCATAATAAACCAATTATAAATGATGTAATTGATTTAAAAGATATTCCGCGTGGGCTTACAGTAGAAGGAGAATTTGCGATGGTAAAATATGATACAAGCGATCATAGCGTTCTAGAGTATTTAAAAAGAACTGCACTATCTAATCCTCATGCCCAAATAGTATTTATAGATCCTGATGGAAAAGAATTTTCATTTCTTAGATCTGTTGATAAGATTCCAGAAAAACCAAAAGCAGCAAAGTTGCACCCATTAGGGTTATCTGTCAATGATCTACTTGAGGAAGCACACTCATCAAAAGAGGATATGATATCCACATTCTTATCAAGTAATTTCTCAAGATTTAGCCAGGGTAAGGTGAATGAATTAAAGGAATTGCTGCCGGGTATTAATCTTTCAAAAAAACCAAAGGAGTTGCAATGGAATGAATCGGAGATTATAATAGATGCGTTTAAAAAAATGAAATGGATATCGCCCGAAACTGCCCACATAATACCAATAGGACATGTACAGATAGAATTAACATTAAAGAATATATTAAACCCAGAATTCATGCATGTAATAGAGAGAAAACCAAAAGTTTTCAAAGGAGGCTTTCCATTTATTGTAGAGGCTGCGATTGCATATGGTGGCAGCGCAGGAAAGCAGCTTGAGGAGGGATATACTGGGAATATATTAAGATTTGCAAATAGGGTTCCATTACTCTTTGATAGCGGCAATTGTGCCATTACAGAGGCCGTTAGAAGCATACAATGGAAACGATATAATATAGATATGGAGATGCAACCAATCAGCGTTTTTGTGAATATATCATCTGTACATATACCATACTCTGGCGTTGGAAAGGAATCTGTATCACAGGAGGAAGAGATTATAGAGGAAATAAAACTCGCGGTTATGGACGCGGCACGTGGATTGCAGCATTTCATACATAATAAGGAAAAATTGAGTATGTATGCGAACAAATACAAAACTATAATGCGATACACTGGA
>JAJZDT010000051.1 GCA_021851535.1 Microcaldota archaeon
GATCTCATATTACAATTCTATACATCACAACCAATAATAATAAAAAATATGAGTTTGTATTCGAGCAATTTACAAATAACCAACGAAAAAGTACAAATTGATATAGCACAAATTATTCTCAATCAAGAACAAGGAAAAGCAAAAAAAATTCTAGCTAAAATCGATGATTTTATCATTTCAATTGAGGAAATGAATATGCGCTCAAAAATAAATTTGCAATCAAAATTTATAAATAAAATCATTGCAAAAAATATAAAATGTTTGCGCAAATCAGATAAAACTGAAATAAGTTCAGGCCTAGCCGAGTTTGAAAATGATAAATTAACTTTGCCGCAAGCGATATCAATTAAGACAAAAAACTTTACTTTAACCGCAGCAAATGGCTATCAAGAAGGCAAAAAAATATTCTTAAAAAAGATAAATTTTAAAACGAAAAATGCCAATGGCTTTTCTCAATCTGGTTACTTTGATATAAAACATAAGAAACTGATATTAGAAAATGGAAAAATAGAATGGCAATCTTCACAGGCAAAAATTTAAACATACTAAACAAAGCGCAGAAATTAATTTTTGATAATTTCTCGTTTGAAATTAACAAGGGCGAAATATGGATCGCAATGGGTCCAAATGGTATTGGCAAATCGTCTTTCTGGGAGGCACTCATAGGCATTGGTCCAATAAAAAGCGGAAAA
Organism: Microcaldota archaeon; assembly: GCA_021851535.1. The sequence continues at coordinate 693 of JAJZDT010000051.1, forward strand.
ATCTTTTTAAACAATGTTGATATTACAAACAAACTGCCAGCAGAACGTGTTAGACTTGGTATGCGATATATTGCACAAAACAATGCACTGTTTGATGATATTTCTGTTGAAGAAAATCTTAAAATTGTTGCTGAATCATTGCTACGATCAAAAGAACGCAAAGCGGCAATTGAAAACGCTGTGAAAACTTTTTGGCTTGAACCACTTTTGAAAAAAAAACCTGGAAAACTATCTGGCGGACAACGTAGACGTGTTGAACTTTCTAAAATTATGATTGGTCCTTCAACGCTCATTTTAATGGATGAACCTTTTGCCGCCGTAGACGAAGAATTCACTCAAAAAATCAATCAAATTTTTATACAAATGAAGAAAAATGGCACGAGCTTCTTGATCAATGACCATAACAGCTTTGCTATGCGATCAATTGCAGATTATTGCATCCATCTTGGGCTATCAGACCAAAAAAATCCTACAAGTATTGAAAAAATCAAACACTAATAATATTATTAATCTAATGAATATTGATAAAAATAATCTAAATATCGAACACGTTAACAATATGCTTCTAGAGATTTCAAATATCGAAAATCTCGAAGCTTTACGAGTAGAAATACTAGGCAAAAATGGCATACTCACAAATATGCTAAAAGAGCTTGGTTCGGCTAGCATGGAAGTTCGCCAAACAAAGGGAAAAGAACTCAATGAATTGAAGCATGCAATTGCGCAAAAATTCACTCAAAAGAAGGAAGAAATTGAATCAATTCCACAACCTGATACACACGATTATTCATTTCCGTTTAATAAATCGATCATCAGTGAAAATGTCAGCAAAAATATTAACTTAGGAAAGAGACATCCAATTCCTACAACAATTACACGTCTGCACGAAATCTTTAAAGCAAGCGGCTTTCAATCAGTTAACGGACCAGATATTGAAGATACATATTACAACTTCGAAGCATTAAATATTCCACAAGAACATCCTGCGCGAGATAATAACGATACATTTTATATGCATGAGGAAAATAAATTATTACGCACACATACAACCGCTGTTCAAATACGTTTGCTTGAACAGATGAAAGATGAGCCTAAAGATATACGCTCGTATTCAATTGGAAACGTCTATCGCAACGATGCTCACGATGCAACACACGCATGCTCATTTCATCAAATTGAAGGAATCATAATCGAAGACGGAGTCACTATGCAACATCTTAAAGGATTTTTGGAACACTTGTTTGCAGAATTCTTTGAGAAAAAATGTCATATTAGATTTCGTCCTTCATATTTCCCGTTTACCGAGCCATCTTGCGAAGCTGATATCTTCGTAAAAAATATTGAAGGAAAATTAGAGGTTACAACGCAAGACGAAGGCAAACCAATGGAGCTAGGCGGCTGCGGAATAATTCATCCATCAATTTTGGAAAGGTTTAATATGAATGGCAAACAAGCATTCGCATTCGGATTCGGACTTGAAAGAATTATTATGATAAAACACGGCATAGCAAATTTGCACGATTTATATAATAACAACATTCCTATGCTAAACTACATTACACAAAGTTGAATAAGATAAAATCGAGTTATGCTAATTCTCAACGTTGTACTAATTTTCTCAGCAATTTTTGCAATGATGCATATTGAAACAAATACATTTTTTTTCGAACCACAATATAAAGATTTATTAAAATCAATTGCAATGTACGCACGCGTATTTGGCCATATGCCTGAAGCAAAAAAAAACAAAATTCCGTTTGAAAAAATTGGCATCGCGTCTGCATTTTTTTCCAACACAAATATGAAATATGAAACACCAGAAGCAATGTGCGATCAATCCATGCTTCCAATGGATATCAAGCTCACTGAAATAATAAGAGCAAAAGAACAAGATGGATATGGTCAAGAAACCACAATCAACAAAACAACTACACGCACTCTACCATTCGATGCGTACACTCAATTCATGACATCTAACATGCCACCAAACGAACCGCAAATACTTGCACTAGATGAAATGAAAAGAAATAGCATAGCATATATGAAAGGAACAATATTCACACTAACATCAACAAACAAGAATATAGCACAAAATGAAGTGCAAGCAACAAATATCAAATTCACTATAGATGCAGAAACATTATGCGAAATGGCAAACTACCCGATATATATCGCACAATTAGATGCTCACATTTTTGGAATACCGCTATACTCATGCGATCATGAATATTTCGTACTTAACCTGCTGCAATACTATTAAAATAGATTCAAATCATGCCCTTTCTGGCAAAATTAAACATATTGGATAATATATAGCAAAATTTTCTTTGATATGGCATATAAATTTAAAGTCATATTCGGATATTTATTATCATTTGAGTAATATAAACCAATCTATATAAATAAAAACTAGATTAACCTAGATGAGAGGAGTAATTTAGACTATGCAAGGCTTTTAATAAAACAATAAAATTCGATAGACTAAGCTTGCTATGCAAGGCTTTTAATAAAACAACAGCAAATTTAAATGAAATTGTGAATAATAATATTTTGACCCCAAACTTATTAAAATTCTGAAATTTTTCAGCTGCTCTTTTCAAAAAATATTGCAAATATGGAAACTGCTAAAATAATTTCTTATGCTGCTCTATTAACCATTCTAGCGCTGCGCTACTTAATTCAATTTTCCTTGCTTGCTTTAGATACTCAATATATTGCTTTTGCTCATGCGTAATATCAGAAAAATAATTTGATGAATCTTCAATATTTTTTAACTTGCAATATTCTGATATATTCTGCAACAACTGCTCAAGCACATGATTTTTTTTAACATTTTCACTAGTTTGCATTCCAAACTTTGCAGAAACTATATGAACAATATCATTAATTTTGATAGACAAAATTCCATCACAATCAATCATAAAAACAACTTCAAATGGATCAATAGCCTGTATCTCAAACTTTGCTAAACTAGTAGCTTCACTTGCTTTACAATCTACACCTTGCAATATATGTACCAACACTTTTGAACCATGTACTGGCTGAAAATATTGGCTATACATAGCCGGCAATGGAGAATTTTTTGCAATTAAAACCTCCATTTGATCTCCCAATGTTTCAATACCTAAATCAAATGGAATAACATCAATTAATAAATGATTTGCACTAGACAAATTTCCAGATAAATTATCTGCAAGCATTTTTCCATGCACAGCAGCACCAGCAGCTACAACTAAATCCGCACGCAAATCAGTTTGCAAAACTAAATACATTTTGGATAAAGTCTCATATATCATTTGCAATTTAGAAGAACCTCCTGCTAAAATCAATCCATTTATATCTAATTTATTCAAACCATTCTCTGCTAACATGGAATCAATAATTTCATATGTAGGCGCTAGCATATCATTAATTAGATGCTCTTCTTGATTTGTAAAATTACCTTGCTCTTTATATTCTACTGCTTGGTTTATTGAAATATTTTTTTTGTCTGATAACATTCTATCAATATCCAAACCACCAAAATCTGGAATACCACTAATTGCCAAAATCTGAAATACACCATCATGCAATTTTAATAATGTTGCATCGAATGTACCTCCTCCAAGATCGTACACAATATAATATCCATTATTATTTAATCCTTTTTTACTTTTAGTATTTCTATCTGGTATTGTGACTTCATGACCAAGCGCATAAATTGCCGCAGCAACCGGCTCAGCTAATAATTTCAACACATGAAATCCAGCAGAAACAGCCGCAGCTTTAATTGCATTACGCGCAAGATCATCAAACCTAGCTGGCACTGTCAAAACGCATTCCTTAATTCCATAAATCTGAAACTTTTCTTCAATTTGCTTCTTTATATTAATAAAAAATTGAAGCACATCTTTATAAATAGCAGAATCTTGATTGATATAGTCCTTTGTGCTATTTGCTAATAATCTTTTTAAATGTATCTTTCGATTAATTTTTGTTGGATATAAAAATTCGCCATCTAATCCATTCTCTAATCCATTCCATTCTAAAAAATTTACACTAAATTTTTGTGAACCTTCATTTTGTATAGATAAATCCATCCAAGCGACTACTGTGAATGTAGTACCAAAATCAATACCAAAAACCATAAAAATAAATATCCTTTTATAAACGAGCTTTAAACAAAGAATCGTAATTTTTCTCAATTTGCTTAGCAAATGCTGCTCTATCTTGCTCAAGCAAATCTGCAAGAAATTCACCAACATATTTAACATAACTTGGGCAATTTACTTTTCCACGCATAGGAAAAGGCGCTAAATAAGGAGAATCAGTTTCAATCAAAATCTTATCTAAGCAACCATTGTTTGCAAGATGCTGTGCAACTTCACGCAAATTATTAGCATTTTTAAATGTAATAATTCCAGAAAAGGAAATATACCATCCATTTTCAATTGCAAACTCAGCTAATGCAATAGAGCCTGTAAAACAATGAAAAACGCCATAGGTTCCAGATGCATTTTTAATAGCAGCTTGTGTTGCTGCTTCTATTTTACCATCTCCTGA
>JAJZDT010000070.1 GCA_021851535.1 Microcaldota archaeon
TTTTTTGTTCTTGTATTTAAAATCTAAAACCTCTCCTGCGCACATATCCATTGTTGCGCTTGCAATTGCATATATTACATTACTTCCGTATTTTGAGGAAAGCTGTATGCCCTTTGATATAAGCGCATCTCCAGCAAGTAGTGCGCTGCTGCCTCCAAATTTCATGTTAACGCTCTCCATATTTCTGCGCATGCGCTCTTTATCCACGATATCATCATGCACTAATGAGGAGACATGTAAAAGTTCAATTGCGCTCGCAAGATCAACAAAGCGCTCTATTTTTTCACCAATGACTCTTGCCCCTAAAAGTACCATCATCGGCCGTATCATCTTTCCGCTTGTACGCAGAAGGTGTGTGGATGGTAGATAAAGATCGTTTATTACAAATTCATCTATCTGAAGGGATTCTATTCGCTGTTTTACAAGTTCAAGCCCCTCTAATACTTCAGAGGGTATGTCTAATCCCAACTTATCCATATGGTTCATGAACAAACACGTATGGTTACTCTAATCTTTTTATTATATGGTATCCAAATTCTGTTTTAACTACTAAAGAGACCTCCCCTTTTTTTAAGTTAAACGCAGCCTCCTCAAACTTTTTTACCATAACCCCTCTTCCGAAAAATCCAAGGTCCCCTCCTCTGCGTTTTGTACCATCAATAGAATATTGGGCTGCAAGTGCTGCAAAATCCTCCCCTTTATTTAATTTGTCTAGTACCTCCTGCGCTGTTGTGGCATTCTTTACAAGTATATGGCTGCATCGTATTTTATCTACCATTATAACACCAAAATTAAGTTTTCAATCTCATGTAGGTTATTTATTATTAATGATATTTATTTTGATATTTGCTACTTATCAAATAATGCAAATCCAAAAAATATTTTTAACTCTATAAGTATACATTATGTGCACGATCAGATAAAGCATATAAAGATTTAATTCCTTAACTCTTTTTAAATAAGGTAGTTTATTTGATCGTATACGATTCACTAGAGCGCAAGTTCTTGGAGTTAAAGCCGCGCAGGGGAAATAATCTTGAGCTCTTTGTATGTGGACAGACGGTATATGATGATGCGCACATAGGGCATGCAAAAGTATACACAAATGTAAGTGTAATTATACGCTATATTAGGCATCTTGGTTATAACCTTAAAAGCGTGGAGAATGTAACAGATATCGATGATAAAATTATAGCAAGGGCAAAGGAGAGAGGAATGGCCCCAATAGACCTTGCAAGATTTTATGAACATAGATTAATGGAGGATTTAGATGCGCTTGATATTAAACGAGACATAGACCAGTTTCTAAGATCACATGATTATATTGATGCTATACGCATACAATTACAGCAGCTTATAGACAATGGTTATGCGTATATGTTAGATGGGGATATCTATTATAATGTGGCAAAATTTAAGGATTATACAAAGTTGTCCGGAATCTCATTAGATGATCTTACAAATCATAGAATCGAACCGAAAGAGGGTAAAATAAACACGTATGACTTTGCATTATGGAAAGGTTCAAAAGATGGGGAACCGTTCTGGGAGATAATATTGAAAATATCTGGCAAAAGCGTTTTGATAAAAGGAAGGCCTGGTTGGCATATAGAAGATACTGCAATAACAGCAAGTGTTTTTGGCCCAACTTATGATATACACTGCGGCGCTAAAGAGTTAATATTTCCGCACCATACCAATGAGATTGCACAGGCAGAGGCTGCAAGCGGTAAAAAACCATTCGTTCGCTACTGGCTGCATTCAGGTGTACTTAGGTTAAACGGGGAGAAGATGAGTAAGAGTCTTGGTAATTTCATTACTATACGAGATGTACTATCCAAATTTTTCCCGGAGGAATTAAAGCTGATGATCGAATCATCACAGTATAGTAAAGAGATTGATTACAGAGATGAGTTAATGGCAGAAGCAAAATTAAAATTATCTGATATGTATGCCTCATTATCCCTCTTTTACAATATGCCAAACTCTAATACTAGTACAGATGCATACATAAAATTGGATGCGCGCATTTTCGAGTTCGAGCGAGATTTTAAAGCGGCGATGGATGACAATTTCAATACCTCGCTTGCAATAACACATCTCTATAGCGTTTTGAAGTTTATTAAATTATTTGCAAAGGAAGAAAACCACATACAAAACGACCAAAAAACAGAGATATTAGATCGTGTATTAAAATTATCTAATATTATAGGCATATTACAAATGGAGTACTACAAGAAATCATGTCCAAGCGAGGCAAAAGTTATAATGGATGAGCGCCTCATGCATAGAAAAGCAAACGACTTTAAAAAATCAGACGAGCTGCGCAGCTCGTTAGCAGATAATTTTGGCATAGGAGTGGAAGATGACAAAAAGAGTAGCCTATGGTACTGGTTGTATCCAAAATTTACAAATAAAAAATATTCTAATTAATGCGTGCTGAATACTTCTTTTATAGTCGTTTTATAATATTAACTATCCAAAAAATTTGAAGAGCCTGTGAATATATTTTATAAAAACGCTGCTAAAACGATTAATAACTACCATTCTTTTTGAAGTTTCTTCTATGAAACTTATCTCTTTTGCCCCTATTCCCCTAAATACAATAAGTATGATTGGGTATACTATAATTGTTACTATTATATCTAGCAGCAATGAATAGTAATTATACATTGTGGCATATGTCGTTAAAGAAAGCAGTACAAACAAGATGGTTGCACATATGGCAAGCCTGGTGCTGCGCTTATAATTTATATTAAATAAGAATTCCCTTTTTAAAAGTCTTGTATATATAATTGCTGAGAATATGGGCCCAAAAATAAAGACAGAAAATAATACTCCATATGCATTAAATATCGGCGTTAGTGCAATAAGCAATCCGAGTTCTACTATTGCAACATATATCTGGTATTTCATGAACTTTTTGGTGCGCCCAAACCCTATGAGTATGGATCCTGCATACGTACCTATTACGCCTATTGTAAGCCCTGCGGCAATTATCGAGAAATAAATCGGAGCAAGGCTGTATTTCGAAGATACTAAAAGTTTAAGCAGCGGTTGCGCTCCAGCAATACTAAAAGCAACAATAGGAAGTAGAAATAGAAGCGTATAATATACACTATTCTCATATGCAGAACTAATATTCTGGTTATGTTTTTTATGAGATATAACCATTGCATACGCAGGAAGCAGTAGGAATGTTCCGGAAGTAACAAAGATATTAACTATGTTGCCTATTCTGCTTGCGGCTCCGTAATTTCCAACAATAGCCGAAGCAACAAAAACGCCCAAAAATACAACTCCAAAGTTGCTAATTCCTATATTAATAATATTAGATATAACAACAGGCAATGAGAATGAACTTAACTCTTTTATTATCGTTGCAGATACATGTTCTAATTTAAATGCTCCCCGTCTAAGCAGTGTTGCTGCTCCAAATAAAAGACCTATTATAAGGGATAACAGATATCCAGTCATGGCGCCTAATACACCATATCCCGATGAGACTAATATCACAATTATTATCAACTGCGATATGGAATATAATACATTGCTATATACTGATATGCGTACTTTGCCTATTCCAACCAAAGAAGCCATTGTTATGTTAAACAATACTGAAAAAAACACGCTTGCACTAGCAATCGCAATAGGAGTGCTAAGTGAACTATTATGGTAAATAATGTTTGCAATGCTACTGCTTAATATGATGCCTAAAAGCGCAATAATAATCGATATGCCGCCCGCAATTATGTAACCATTACTCATTATCCTATTTGATTGCGCTTTGTTTTTTGCCTCTGGGAGTTTTTTTCTAAGCGCAGTGCCTATGCCAAAATTGCCTCCCATTCCAAGCAGGAATGCAAATGCAATTGATATGATATACAACCCAAAGTCAGATGGCTGTAACATTCGCGCTAGATATACAATCACAATAAGCGATAAGAATGAGGTAAACCCTTCTCCTATAATGTAAACAGTTCCTCCCTTCGCTGTTTTTATGCCGATTTCTCTAAACGAGTTCTTTGTTGCCATAACTATATCTCCGATAGCGTTGCCTTTAAGGCAGTATTTATATCTAGAATGCTAAAATTTTTAAATGCCATATGATACCAACATGTAAACCAGATGCATTTCTTATAAGAATTAACATATATAATGTTTGGGCAGTTCAATGAAGAAATCAGAATAATTATATGTTACACTCACATTCTTAAAATTTATCACGGATTGATTTGATCCTAGCGAGGTGAAATAAATTATCGGATAATGTTCTACTGTATAGTTATAATAATAAGGAAAATGCGCTTTATACCCATCATAAACCAAATAGACCCAATTATTAGATATCATGTTACAGTTAGTCATGTTGCGTGCCAATATAGCTTGCTGAGCCTGTATCAATATGATATTATTTGATCCATAAAAAACATAATTTGCGTAAGGAAAGACAAAAATATCTATTAACAAATAAACTCCAATGAATATAACAATTGCATATTTGTGGAAATTGCTGAACTTTAATGTGTTGCTCCTTATTAGGTCAACAAAACTTATCGCTAAAAATAACCCTATTGTTGTATATAAAAGATAGCCTAGTCTTGGCAGGTCGTTAATCGAGCCCCTTGCTGAAGTACCAAACCATCCAAATAACCCGAGCGCTATTGCGCAAATAATTACCTTATATGCTCTTTTATTTAGTTTAGCAAAAATTATTTTAAGTGTTATCTTCTTCTTATTGCTTTTCGCATAGAAGATCAAAAGCACTATACACAAAGCAATTATGGCGGGAATTATATCTATTAGTATTATTCCTAATGATTGGGCAATTACCGCGTAAGGAAAGTACCCTCCTGCTCCTCCATTTGAGAATGCGCCAGCAGATATTGTATAGCTAAAGAAAGGATTACCATATACTACAAGATTAAAGAGTAGCCATGGCGCACTAAAGAGTATAAATAATATAAACCCTTTTTTTCTCTCTTTTTTTGGCAAAAGTAACAGGAGCGGTATAAAAATTAAGTTGGTGTATTTTGCCAATCCTGCAAGTGCAAGTATTATTCCAGATTTATCCTCTTTTTTAATAATCATGACAATTAATATGACAAGCAGAAACATAGAGACAATCTCCGTCCCATTTAATAAAAGCAAGAAGAGTATTGTGTACGGAGTTAAAAAAAGCGCAATGAGCACCAAAAG
>JAJZDT010000107.1 GCA_021851535.1 Microcaldota archaeon
GTGGATTTGCACTTGAGCCAAGCATTGGCGGACAATTAAAGATTCGTGTAATGCGACAACGCTCAAAAAAAAATAGTAAGCGCCTATCACGAAGAATAACCGTTCGTGGCAATGTTATATCAAATGATACTAACCAGGTGAGCGCTGCGATAGTAGAATATGGAAGCAAGCCTTTATCCGAGTTATTTGTTGAGAAGCCAAAAGCGGAAGCTGAAGATAAAAAATAATGATTCATTATGGATAATTTAGATATGCGGCAGAGCGTACTGAATATAGGTACGTTAGGCCATATAGATCATGGGAAGACCTCACTTATACGTGCGTTGACGCATGTTTGGACTGATAGGCATAGTGAGAGTATAAAAAGGGATATGACTATAAAGCTTGGATACGCTGATACTATAATAAGGCATTGTGCCAAATGCAGCGGCACTGATGCTTATACTACTCTAGATAAATGCGAGCACTGCTCTGGGGTCCCAAAGCCTCTTATGCGCATATCTCTTGTTGACGCGCCAGGGCATGAGACGCTTATGGCAACTGCGATCGCTGGAGCAAGTATCATAGATGCGGTCTTATTTGTAATAGCAGCGAATGAAAATTGTCCAATGCCTCAAACCAAAGAGCATTTGATGGTAATTAATCTTCTTAATATAAAAAATGTAATAATAATACAGACAAAGGTGGATATTGTAGGTAAAGAGCGTGCTCTGCAGCATTATAACCAGATACGCGAATTTATAAAGGGGAGTGCTATAGAAAATGCTCCAATAATACCTGTGATGACAAATAAAAATATAAATATAGATAAAATATTAGAAATGATTTCGGAGATGAAACTGCCCAAACGCGATCTAGATTCGGATCCTATAATGTATATAGTTAGATCTTTTGATGTTAATAAACCTGGGGCAGATGTAACAAATCTCGTCGGAGGTGTAATTGGCGGATCAATTATACGCGGAAGATTTAAGAAGGATGATATAATTGAGATACGTCCTGGGATAAATATATCAAGCAATTCTAAGAAGGACGAATATAAAACAACTATAACAAAGATTGTCAGTATGAACAACGGGACTGAAACCATCGAAAGCGCAATATCTGGCGGTCTTATTGGAATGGCTACAACAATAGATCCAGCGTTTGTAAAAGCGGATAATCTTGTAGGTAGGGTTGTGGGTCATGTAGGCAAACTACCAGAGTCAAAAACAAATATACAAATAATATATAAAAGAATAAACAGAACTGATATTCCTGAACAGGGTTTCCAGGATGGAGAACCGTTAATACTTGGCATTGCGACAGCGACGGTCGTCGGACATATAAAAAAGGTAAAGAAGGATACACTTTCATTGGAGCTAAATCATCCCGTCTGTATAGATAAGGATGCTAAAATAGCAATATTGAGAAACATTTCAAAGCGTTGGAGGCTAACGGGATATGGGCTTTTACCTTCAGGAAAATAACAAATATCTGTTTTTAAATTAATGACACATGCTTATATACAAAAATAATGCATTAAACATCAAAAACGTTAAACGTAAAAACATAAAAATAAAAAGTGCAGCCATATAGCTGCATAACCAGACCTATTTTATCAATGTTATCTGTATTGCGCTAACTTTGGAGCGGGTTCCATCCTCATTTACTAATTCCTCAGAAGATGTCTTTATTGCCTTCTCCTTTACATTTGGCAGAAATCTATTGAGCACAATTTCTTTTACGTCTACTGCCCTAGATATTGCATTGCCCCGCGCCTTTATAGTAACCTCTGGCATGCCGCTGTTGAATTGCGTCACCACAGCCAATACGTAGTTCATAGTTGGCTTTTTGCCTATATATACAGTGTTCTCTGGTCCACGTGTTCCCTCGTTTATTTTATTTGTTTCTTCTGGCATTTAGTTCACCCTATGTTTAGTTATTAAATATGTCGTAGTATCTATTTATACCTTACTCTAATAAATTGGCGATTTTGTTTTTAAAATAAAAATTACAAATATTAGATGGTTAAAAATGGACGACAAAATAAAATAGTTACGGTTTTTTATTTTTAAAAATCAATCTGGCGTCAGTATCGGGATCTATATCATAGCCATATTCTTTTATGATATGCAATGGATATGCAATTGAAATATTTCTAAGCAAAAGAAATTCTTTTTCAATTCCAGAGCGTTTTGCATAGGGAAGTTCAGTATCTATACATTCTGTGGCAACTGTTAGCATATTTTTTACAAATGCTAAATTCTTTTCATGGTCGCTGTTTTGAAGTACATATCTAAGTTCAGATTCAAGCCACTGCATTGTTTTATTGTCTGCAGATAGCGCTTTGCCAAAAGATCTCATAAATTCAGGTGCTGTGGGATAAAATACCTTATAAAATATCATTCCGAATGTTTGTGCGTATATATATCTTAATATTAATCCAGAACTTAATATGCGCTCTTCAATAGTATCTAAGTGCTCCATAAATTCAAGCAATTTTAATGTTCCAACATTTGGTCCGATATCCTGCATCTCCATTCCGTCAATTAAATTTTTTATGGCGCGCATATGTTTCTTTGAGAGAATCGAAAGCCTCCTAAATCCATCAGAATATCCTCTATCTACATTATAATTATTTTTAGACCATTTCTCATATATCTCGGAAATGGATTTTTCACCATAATAAAACTGGTTTAATATATTTGCGACAAAATTCATTTCAAATCGTGTGCCATTGGGTAGTTCCACATAGCCCTTTGAAATAAGTCCTTTTTTTCTTTTAACGTCTATAAAACTCATGCCCTTTTTAATTGCATATATTGGGTTCTCTTTAATATATTCTACTATATACGGCTTTACCCACTGCGGCAATCTATATTTTGCTATTGTATTATCCAGCATATAATAAATGTTAAATTTCACTGTGGTACACCATTAATTGCTATTAAATAAAAAAAGAAAAGAATTAAAGGCAGAGTGCTTATTACTTTTTACTATGCGTACCTTTTTGCTGCCTTTTTATTATCCTTCCTCTATATCTATAAACAAATACCACTACAATAACAATTATTATTGCATATACTATATAATTAGTGCCCCCTCCATTGTTATTTGTACTAGAGCTCTGTCCTGCACTTGCAAACACTGTAGCATAATAATTGTTTGAACCGTAGAAAACCTGGTTTGGTGCTCCGTTATTTTGCTTCCACTGTTCATATATTGTTATTGGATATTCGCCTGGATTCCCATTCTGGTCCGTACTAATATAGAATGTCACATTTGTAATTTCTCCTGGGTTTAATTGTGATATGTAAGCATTTCCTGCCACTGGACTTAATGGATATATTGATTGGAGCGAAATGGATATCTGAGTTGCAGCCTCATTTCCTGTATTCTTTATTTTCAATACAATTGGTCCATAAGCATTTCCCGGATATGAATTATCTGTCACATTAGTTATCTGGAAAACTGCAGATTTTGCTATATTTATAGAGATATTACGCTTTATGCTAGTGGCGTTTGCATAATTTGCTGATGTATAATTAAATTCTACTGGTATAAAACTACTATTTTCGCTTGAATTCCCATTTGCTGTTATATATAAATTTTCATTTACACTACTGCCTGGCTGAAGCATTCCTATGTAAAATGTGGATGCCGATCCACTTACACTTATTGTATTGCTGCTCATGAATGTTGCAATTAAATCTCTTGCAATTCCGCTTCCAGTATTTTGTATATTAATTGTTAACGTCTGATTGCCGCCAGAATATATTTGCTCCGGTTGCGCATTTACTATGCTTGTAACTATATGTGGCACGCCCAATGCAACGTCTACTGGTACATTAACAGTACCAGTGAAATTTGAAACAGAACCAATATATGAAACATATAAAGTTATATTGTGCGTTCCTGATGTTATATTGCTATTTACCAATAGATCAAGAGGTATTTGTTGCGTTGCGCTTGGTGCAGTATCCCCAAATGTGTACTCATTCTGTCCTATAACCGAAAAATCATTTGTGTTTTTTATTGTTACTGTTATATTTCTAGCAGTTGCGGTTCCAGTATTTGTTGCAATCAAATTGGCATCTAATGTACTTCCAGGTATTATATTAGATTGTTGCTGAACATTAAAATTTAGATCCGGTTTTCCATAAATATATACTGTTATCGGTATGATTGAACTTCCTGGTAGATTTACACTACTACCACTTGTTGTAGTTTCGTAGTTTGCGACAACATCTATTGTGTATATACCAGATATTAATGTTTTAGGGATGTGTAATTTATAAATAAATGGATTGCTCCCAATTCCTCCATAGATGCCAGTTCCTATGGAATCTACAAGATATGATTTTGATGGAGATACATTTATCAGTTCGCTTGAAGACTCAAGCCCTATATTTACATTTGTTAGCTCCTGTGAATAGGAATTAAACAAAGAGAAGCTTAATGTTACATTACTTCCAGCTACAACGGGCGTTGGAGATATAGCCACATTTGATACTGATAATGCGCCATCAACGCTACTGCCCGATGTACTCAATGCGCCAGCTGTGGTATTTGCTGAAAATACTATGCCACTTAAGACAATCGACAGAAATATACTAATCAGAGTATATTTGAAAATCTTTGTTTGCTCTATTTTTGTAATGTTCATCATATCACCTAATCAACATAATTTTTAAATAATAATGCGCTTGCTATAAGCCCAAATGCTATAAATATCAAAAGTGCCGTTATATCCGTTGTTATTGCTTGTATTGGATAGTAACCAAGCATCATTACATCACGTATGCCCTGCGTTGCATATGTCATAGGGTCTAGTGTGCTAAATGGTTGTATAAACGAGGGGAGCGATGTAGCAGGAAAGAATGCACCTGATAAGAACCACATAGGCAATACTACTACCTGTGCAAGTATTGCATATACCTCTACCTTATTTACTCTGGATGCAATAACCGTTGTTACTCCTGCAAAGCCTATTGCAACAAGCATAATAAGCAGTATTATCCAAATAAGCCCTAAAACTCCCATTGCTATTGTTGCACCATCGATAAAGCCTATTCCAAGTGCTACTAGCATATATATTATTGATTGTATAACTCCAGATATCATTTTACTAAATATGATAGTTTTTTTGTTTATGGGTGCAATATAAAATGATTTGAGAACGCCCAATTGCCTATCAGCTATTATTGATATGCC
>JAJZDT010000012.1 GCA_021851535.1 Microcaldota archaeon
TTCCATAAAGCAATCAAAAGAAAATGCATACATCCAATTTGAACAAATATATAGACTTGAGAAAAAGGATGTCGATGCGCTTGTGGAAATGGCCCCTATATAAAATAATGTATCAACATTCGTGTCTATAAAATTAAGTGCCAGCCAAAATGGCCGGCTAAATCTGTTTATTCGCAGTTTTCGGCAATTAACAATGCTGAAATACCTACACTTATTTGCTTCTTTGCAGCATATGATTTTGCTGCCTTTATGCTAGATATAAGTTTATCTGCCAAAATATCTTTTAAGGCAGAATCCATTACTAGATCATGCTTTATATCTAGCGCCATGTAGGCATCTCTAAAGTTGTTGCTACCAAGTGCGTCTCTTACTATTCTACGCACGCACTCCGCACTACTTTCCAATCCACCATTTCTATCTATACTTTCTACCATATTCCCCACCCTGTTATGGCCTACTGTACAGACTTTAATTATCTAGTGATTATTGTGATATAATAAGGTTATGTTTTAGCGGAATTTAAAGAATTAAAAATACACTCTATGTTAAGGAATGGATTTTATAGTGTAGCAGAAGTTTTTAATATACTCTGGTTTATGTATATCATAAATTGGTGTTTAGTTATGGCAATAAATGGTAAAATGCTTATGATTCTAGCAGCGGTAATAGTTGTAGTAGCTATATTAGTTGTGTTTGTTGGTCGTTCTAGCAGTCCATCATCTACTAATAAGGGGAGCACATTTAATACCTCAAGTGCCTCAAGCTCACAGAAAACCTCTTTAAGTGTATCACCTTCAGAATCATCTGCGTATACAACGCTATCATCTAAGAAGAATATAGGTTTTGAATCGCTTCTTAATTATGTAACGGATACCAATTCAACAAATAGTACCCCTATAATGATTGATTATAAAGGTACTGCAAGTGGTACATATAGCGTATTATCGCTTGATTTTCCTATTAATTTAGAGTATGCAAATGTCAACAATAATTGGAGATTGAAGCTAAACGCAACCTCCATTCCACTATTTGGAAATATAACAGCTTATAGTATATATAAAAATGGAACACTTTATTCATGTTCTCAAAATACTGTATATAATGATTCTGGAAGGAGCGTTAGTACACAATGTAGAATTGAGAAAAATAATAGTATATCTGGAATTAGTGTAAGTAGCTTATCAAATTATAATATAAAAATAAATAAAATAAGCGAAAGTTCGTATAACGGAATTCCCTGCCTTTTTGTTTCAGGCAATGCGGATAATATAACGACACCAGAAAGTTCAAATAGTACAGTACCGTCAAATTATAACGCTAATATAAATGTAAGCACCTGTATATATACACAATATAGGCTTCCACTTAATTTAAGTATCAATATGACTGCAATCAATAAGACAAATAGCAATCAGAAAATAACATTAAATCTTAAATTGAATGAGGTATCAATTGTAAATAATGTTAATCAAACATATGTCGATACACTACCCGGTCCTATAGTAAATTCTACGAGTTTATCTACATTTAATAATTCAAATGGAAATAATGGAGGTAGTACAAATCTACACGAATTTAATAATGCGTGTAATCAAACGGTGTTCTTATATGTTAATAAAGGATATGCAATATGTGGAAATTATAAAGTTGTTCTTGTAAGTGTTAGTTCTGAGAACATAACAACACCATATTCAACATTTAATATATATAATAATGAAACGGGTACTTTGATAATGGCTGGGTTATCGGCAGATCTATTCCAAACGAGTGATATCACATATAACAATGTGACGCTTGATATTTATAATGCTGGCACATTTAACATGACAGGACTTCAAGATTCTGCAATTAGGTTAAGTATACAAAAAATATAACGTGAAATTTTTATACTTAATTTTATTCCAGGTTCTTAATTGTACCTATGGCAAATATACGAGGTTGTTTTGTTCTAACGAGCAGCAATTTATCGTTTATTGAAAGCGGAAGCGCCTTTGCGAGAGATATCTTTATTATATCATTATTTGTATCAAGAATTTTTGCTGCAGAATAAGAGAAGACTCCAGATACATCAAAGCGCTCTTTTGACACATCAATATTCAATAATTTTGATTTGTTTATCTGTAACACTACATTTGCCGTTCTCTTTATCTGAGTTTTAGCCAAGATGTCTCCACGCTCAACATCTTTACTGTCTATGCCTTTTACTGCAATTCCTACACGTGTGCTCGCATCTGCAGATTCAACATCAACATCATGACTTTGTATGTGTCTAATAGATATGGTTTTTCCGCTTGTATGTACTAAGTTATCATGAACTTTTATTGTCCCATTAATTACTATACCTAAAGCAATATCACCTACCCCTTTAACTGGAAACGCCTTGTCAATAACAACTTTTGGATCTAAACTACTCTCTTTTTTCGTATTTATCGCGATATTTTCTATTAATTGAAGGATATTTTCACGGTTGCAGATTTCTGTATCTATAGATAAGTTTTTTGTTATGTGCTCCGCACCATTATCATCTGTTAATACTACACGTTTGCCCAGCAAATCAGAAGCTATTATAGCCTCTCCAAACAATGCATCTAAATTTCTGGTACTTATGATAACAATATCGCATAAAAAGATAGATTGCGCAAATCCATAATACTTTTCATTTATATCTGAGGGTGTCAATACTACAATGTTTGTGTCATTTATCCTTCTATTATAAAATACGACTCCGTTTTCAGTACCCTTCTTCCCAATAGACTGCGCAAGTTCAATATCATTCGGTATTGCCACTATAATGTTATTCATAACTAAGTATTAAAAAACAAAAAATAAAAATAGAGTACCTATTTATTCTACTTTAATCTCCCTACTTTTTTTATCCCTAGCTTTTTTTATCTCTATACTTAAAACCCCATTTCTATAACTTGCTTTTGAACTATCTGCAACTACTGGTTCTGGCAAGCGTAATGTTCTATAATACCCAGAGGATGATCTCTCTTTTCTATAAAAATTCTTTCCAGATTCCTCTTTTTCATCATATCGTTCTGCCTTTATTATTACCTCATCCTCTGTTACTTTTAGTTTAATGTCCTTTTTTTCTAATCCGGGCATTTCAGCATTAACCTTAAACGAATCTCCATTATCTTGCAAATCTATTCTAGGTACTGCAAATCCCTCATTGAAGAATTCATTTATCTGACTTCCGCGGAACAGGGAGAAGGGATCTGAAATGATGTCTGAGAACTCAGGCATTGGCACTAATTTATATTTTTTCTTTTTTTCGTCCATTATATCACTTTGTCAACTTTTTTTTGACATTTCAATATTTTATTTAATAAACAATAAATTATTTAAACCTTTTGAATCATAATATATACACGTGGATTAAAGCGGAGGTAAAAATAATGAGAAAGATAATAATAAAGGCTATAGACAAACCTTCAATAGATAAACCAGATTATATGATAAGCTGGTTTTGCGAGGCATTAGGTCTTAGCAATACCGATGATAAGAATACTATAGAAGCACAGCTTTTAAAATCATTTCTTATAGCAGCGCAAAAAAGCGACGGTATATCAAGTTCGCAAATAAAATTGAAGGGAGACATAGCGCGTACTACTATAATTTACCACATGAATAGATTTATTGAGACCGGTCTTGTAGTAAAGAAAGGGCGCAAATATTATCTTAGATCAAATGCGCTATCATCTGCAATAGAAGAAATAGAATATGACATAGATAGAGAGTTGCAGCGTATGCATGACATGGCTAAAATCTTCGATAGAAAGTTTAATAGTTATTATAACAAAAAAGGAAAGGAAGTCAAAATTGACTAGGTGTTTTAATTGTCCGACAAAAATTCTATTGGTAATGAAAATATCGTATCAGACAAATCTACTGATATAAAAGATGCGAACTTGGGCGACGGGAAGGAAGGTAATGATATTCTATTAAAACAGAATAAAGATTTATCCGATAAGTTTCTGAGGCTTGCGGCGGAATTTGACAATTATAAAAAACGTTCTGCCATTGAAATAGAGAACTCAAAGGACATGGGAAAATTCGAAATGATGAAATCATTATTGACAATATTAGATGAATTTGAAATTACCGTAATGGCTGCATCTAAATCAAGTGATAAAAGTATGGCAAAAGGTATAGAAATGCTGTATATAAATTTTAGGGATGCACTCAAAAAGTTGGGGTTATCTGAAATAAATACTAAAGGTGTATACGATCCATATATACATGAAATTGTTATAATGCAAAAAGATAATGGTAAGGAGGGCACAATACTAGATGTAATAAAAAAAGGTTATATGTTCAATAATAAGTTGCTACGTGTTGCGTCTGTTATAGTATCATCAGGAAAAGAGAGTATAGATTCGGAAGAGTCCTATACTGATGGAAAAGAAAAAATTGATGAAAATAATGCTAAAAAATAAAAAAGTGATAAATATGAAAATAATTGGAATAGATCTCGGAACATCAAATTCTGCAGCTGCAGTTCTTCAGGGAGGGAGACCCGTTATAATACCAAGTAGTGAAGGTGCTAGTCAGTACGGTAAAGCATTCCCAAGCTATGTAGCATTTACAAAAGACAATCAGAAACTTGTCGGAGAACCTGCAAGAAGACAGGCGGTTGCAAATAGCGAACGTACATTTTATGCGTTCAAAAGAAAGATGGGGACAGATTTCTTATATAAAGCAAATAATAAGACGTATAAGCCACAGGATCTATCTGCGATGTTATTGCAGAAGATAAAGCAGGATGCAGAAGCATTTTTAGGTGAACCAGTAACAAAAGCTGTAATAACAGTACCGGCATACTTTGACGATAATCAAAGACAGGCTACAAAGGATGCGGGAGAGATTGCAGGACTTGAAGTTGTTAGATTGGTAAATGAGCCTACCGCAGCATCGCTTGCTTATGGTATAGATAAAGTAGGAAAGGATATGAAGATATTAGTATACGATTTAGGCGGAGGTACGCTTGATGTAACTATAATGGAATTTGGCAATGGGGTTTTTGAGGTAAAATCAACAAATGGAGATACGCATCTTGGAGGAACTGATATGGATAATTCTATCGTGGAGTTTCTATTAAAAGAGGTAAAAACTCAGCATAATATAGATATCTCAAAAGACCTTCAGGCAATGCAGCGTTTACGTGAAGCAGGAGAG
>JAJZDT010000106.1 GCA_021851535.1 Microcaldota archaeon
AACCGCTCCGCAAGCCCGCGTTCTATCCAAGTTATACTACAAGGGCATATATTTAGTAACGTTTATTAATTTTATTAAATCAACTTATTATAGATATGTGTTGGGGGTTGTAATTTGTATCACTCGTTTATTACTATTATTGTGCCTGCGGTCATAGCATTTGTTTTTACCCTCCTAGGAATATTTTTTATAATGGGATATTTTTCTGAATCTGGTATTATAGCAACGGATAAAAATAAACATAATAAACCCTCGCTTCCAACCAGTCTTGGAATACCTGTTGCTGCGGGTTTTGGAATAGGATTACTATCTTATGTGTTTGGAGCTAGTTTTAATTTATACATACCAGTAACATCACTAGAATCCTTATTCGCAACCATTCTTACTGTAGCACTCGTATCATTCGTAGGATTTTTAGACGATATAAACGTAAAGAATATTGCTGTTAAAACTACCGGAATGATGGATACGCGCAAAGGGCTCAAGCAGTGGCAAAAGCCTATTTTGACGTTAATGTGCGCTGTGCCACTTGTAGCAATAAATGCAGGTACTTCAACAATCATGCTTCCTTTTGTAGGCGCAGTAGATTTTGGGATTATATACCCGCTTGTAATTATACCTCTTGCACTAGCATTCGGAGCAAATGCATTTAATCTTCTTGAAGGATTTAATGGTATAGCAACAGGCAGCGCCACAATGCTCTCACTTGCTATGTTTATTTACAGCATTTATTTCGGTACCTATATTGGTGCTATCTTATCTGCTGTACTGCTTGCCGTATTTATTGCGGCGCTTCTTTTCAATAAATATCCCGCAAAAGTGTTGCCTGGGGATAGTTTTACTTACTTTGCAGGAGCCTCAATAATAACAACGATGATTATAGGAAATATGGAATCATTTGGCGTGATAATATTTATTCCATGGATCTTAGAATTTATTCTTCACGCATTCAAGTTATTTGATGTTACTGACCTTGGAGTATTGCAAAAAGACGGTAGTTTTAAGCCTCCTTACGGGAAAAAAATATATAGCCTTACACATCTAGGTATGAATTTAATTAAGGGCAAAGAGTACCAGATAACCGCTTTTGTATGGTCTATTAGCGCACTGTTTATTCTATTAGGGTTTGGATTAAAATTAGCACATTTCTTATAATATTAAAATTTTATATTTTAAATATAAATTAAAAAAAATAAAAAAAAGAGGTTATTTTCCGGATGCCTGCTTTATATGTGCACGCTTTTTATGGCCCTTACTCTTAATGATATAATGTTTTTTTACTTTGTACGTACGCGCCATATCTATATCTGAAAAAGTTATTTTTTTGCTTCTTCCAGCGTGGCTTGCATATGTTTCTGCTTCTTCAACGATACCTTCAATTGTATCTTTTAGTTCCTCTTCAAAGCTCTTTATTGCTGCTTCATTTATGCGTGTGGCACCGGCATCTCTTAAAAACTCCTCGATGTCGTAGTAACTGAATCCTTTTTGTTTTCCCAACCAAGGCACCTCACATGAACTGTAACTAACTTCATATTAAGGTTTTTAAACTAATCCCTCCTATTAAGATTAGCGGTATTCTTGGGTTTGTAAATGTCAAAAAATAATAACAAAATGGTAGATCTAGGGTTTCACCTCTCAATTGCTCATTCAATGTCAAATGCGCCAATAGAAGCAAGGACAAAAGGCTATGGTGTATTTCAACTTTTTGTATCAAGCTCAAGGTCATGGCATGTGAAAACAATATCAAAAGAAGAAGTATTATCATTTAAGCAAGCTTCAGAGAGTTTTAAGGATAAAATATTTACTCATGCTCCCTATCTTGCGAATCCAAGTTCACCTGATCACTTATCAAGAGAAAAGAGCGTAAATCAGCTCATAGGTAATGCAAAAAATTGCGAGCAGATAGGCATTCGTTATATGGTTGTTCATATGGGGTCGCATTTAGGTAAAGGAATAAATGAAGGCATCTCGAATCTTTCTAAAAGCATATCATCAATTATAACTGCAACAAGTAGCGTTGTGGTGCTCCTTGAGAACTCTGCTGGATATACTAACAGCGTAGGATCTAAAATGTCTGAGATAGGCGAAGCATTAGCTGCAGTTGATAATAAAAGAATTGGGGTATGTATTGATACATGTCATGCGTTCGCTGCGGGTTATAACATAGCAACGTTGGAAGGCACCAAAAAATTAATGGAGGAGGTAAAAGAACATATAGGGATAAATAAAGTAGCACTGGTTCATTTTAATGATGCAAAATTCGAATGTGGTTCAGGTCTTGATAGGCATTGGCATATAGGTAAAGGCAGAATAGGTATTGCGGGATTTAAAAATTTCTTTAGACAAAATACATTAACAACAAGCTCTTATATAATGGAAACGCCGATAAACGAGGATGGGGATAATGATTACAACTTTAAAGCTGCAATGAGTATACTCTCAGAATATTAATCATAAAAAGATCAGGATTCTATAAATTATAAAACATGCAAGCGCTATCGTTATATTATCATCTATTCTGCTGCTTATGCTCTCTATAAACGCGAGAACAAATGCAAATGGTACACTATATATGCCGATAAATAGGTATCCGATGGCTGATAACGATATAAAGTATCCAATAAATCCTCCAATGCTCTTATGTTTGTTGTATAAAAGTTTTCTTTTTGTTCTAATACCTATAATTGTTGCTACAGAATCTGATATAAAAAGTGCACTTAGTGAAGCAAGTGCAATATCCTTCGATGAGATGAAGCCTAGAATAATCATGGTTCCTATTCCTATGTACAATGCACCTTTGCCAAACATTACCCCGTTGCGCTCAAATCCTTTGAGCACATGTGCAATAGTACTATTGCTCGATGCCATAATGCTATTGAGCATGTATCCGAAGAGCATGTATCCTAGCACCAGGTATAAACTTAGATTATAATTAATAAAATAAACGGTGCCTAAGACAATAATCCCGATAATTATTTGAGCAACATCTCGTTTGGTTTCTAATTGCTTATTCTTTCTAGACTGCGCCTCATTTTTAGATGTTATAGGTAGAGAGGATATAAGCATGCCTATACCAAAGATTTGTATAATAGGTATTGCGGTATAGCCGTAATGTAATAACCAATAACCTGCACATGCATATATAAGCAGTATTATTCCCCCGAAAACATAGTTATGTTTGGAGTAAGTATAAAATAGGGTCGGCGCAAGGATGGATATTGCGAGCAGGATAAACGTTCCATGTATGGCGCCGTAATAAAAAAAAAGCATGCCTAACCCAAATAAACTGGAGAGCATTATTTTTAATAAATAAAGAGCAAATCCCTCTTTAGTGCGCATTAGATATATGCTAAGTCCGAGCATGCACAGCGAAATTATAAATAGCAAATATTCTATCATTAAAGCAACTGTCTAGATAAATATTAGAGCCAAGTTTATTAACATTACTGAAATAAATGTTTTTCTTATATTATTTTATGCGGTGTTCTAATCTTGAAAGAAATATAGGTGACATACGTGTAGTACACAATGCGTTTTAATTTAGCACTAAAAATTAGATGATAAGATCAAACACGATTTGATTAGAAAGTACTATGAGGTAATAAAGAAAAATGATGTAATATTAGTCGTTAACATTGAAAAAAATGGTATAAAAGGTTATATCGGCGGGAATACCTTTTTGGAAATGGGATTTGCATTTATACTTAATAAAAAAATATACTGTCTGTATCAATTACCAGATTTACCCTATAGTTCTGAGATTGTCGAGATGCAACCAATCATCTTAAATGGAAATCTGGATCTTTTGAGTTAGGTGTTAATACCTAAAGAATTTTTCAGACATCGTTGGGGTTAGCGAGTCCTAACTGTATAGTCCTGCAATAAATATGTTCTTTTTTCTAGATTATTCTGAAGGTGGATTGTGCAGATCAAATACACTCAAATTTTTAATCGCCGAAGTAATAATATGACTGTTAATACACAAGTTATAAAAAGCAAAAAGGCACAATATCTAACGATGGTTATATGCGTATATTGCAGCTTGATGTTAATACTATTACTTACAAAATGATAAAGCCTGAGGCAAGCATCTATGAGAGCATTGAGAAAAAAGAACAGAGTGTCTCAAATGCGCTTGTAATTTTTATAACAATAGAACAAGATGACACAAAGGATTATGCGCAGAAAATGATCCATGATGTATCAAAATTTTTAATTCAGCAAAAGATAAAAAATCTTGTGTTATACCCATTTGCACATCTAAGCGATAATTTAGGTGATTTGGATGCGGCATCCTCACTTTTCGGGAAAATAAAGGAGTATGCACACGAAAAGATAAAAGATGTAACCATATATGCTGCGCCGTTCGGGTGGAATAAACAATTATCCCTGGATATAAAAGGATACCCGCTTGCGGAGCAATCAAGGCGATATGGCGTTAATGTTGAGGGAGCTGCAATAAAAAAAGAGAGAAAGCGAGTAGATTTAGCAATAGTTAAAAAATCAGAATGGGCAGATTTAGCGGAAACAGACCACCGGAAGATAGGTGAGCGCCAGGATCTCTTTAGTTTTCAGGAAATTTCTCCTGGCATGGTTTATTGGCATAACAATGGATTAATTATTTACCAGACGCTTATTTCATTTATAACACAAATATTAAGGAAGAATAATTATCAGATAATTAGCACGCCTTCTATATCTAATATTGCATTATGGCATATGAGTGGACACATGGAGCACTACAAAGAGAATATGTATCTACTTGGAGACCAACAGGATATGGGGCTTAAACCTATGAATTGTCCATCAACAATAATGATATACAAATCAAGGCGTTATAGCTACAAAGATTTGCCGCTAAGACTTGCAATATTTGATAGGATTTATAGAAATGAGATAAGTGGTGCTCTTACTGGACTTATGCGACTTCGTGAGTTTACACAAGACGATGCACATATATTTACCTCACCAGAACATTTAGAATCAGAATTATCCGCTCTTCTTAATATTGCAAAGTACCTCTATAATGTATTCGGCATGGAATATTATGCAAATCTTTCAACGATGCCGGATGTTCATCTTGGTGATAAAGAGACATGGGATGTTGCTATCTCTTATCTT
>JAJZDT010000045.1 GCA_021851535.1 Microcaldota archaeon
TGGTATACCACTTATCGATATTATTTTTTTAATTTTTTTCTCTTTTAAAAAATTGTATATTGCGTCAGATATCTCGTATATGGA
Source organism: Microcaldota archaeon (assembly GCA_021851535.1). The sequence continues at coordinate 85 of JAJZDT010000045.1, forward strand.
TTTTTCAGAAGAGGGCCCAGATTCCGCAAAAAGCAATAATAGACTATTTTTCTTCGAATAATAAAATCTTAGCGGTGGCATTGGGGTATCTTTATGTATAGATACAAGAGGTGGGAAAAGATCGCTTTTTATATATCCTACATATTCAAGTTGAAGTTTATTCACTATATAACTTATACTCATAGGGCCTACAAGTCCTGTTCCTGGAAATCCTTCTAAGAACGTGCAGCCGTCTAATTCTATCTTTTTAAATAATTTTATTTCAATCATTAAATCATATTTATTATTTAGAGAAGATATAAAAGATTATATAAAAAAGGCGAAAAAACCCCAAAAATACGTTAAATTCATCAAAAAAACCTATTTTCCTCTGTAAATCGACGATAAATATTTAAATCTATCTAGTTTATTCTTATTAGTGATCTAATGGCAGAAAAGATAGGAAGCGAATCAATAGAGAGAGAAGATGGATACCTATACTTCTTGGGAAAGGATGGGTTCGTATGGAGAACTCCAATGAAATCCAATACAAGAGGAAGAAAGTCCAAAGTAGGTTCTGAGAAGATCAAGAGGGAACAGGGCTATCTCTATTTTATTGATAAGAAAGGGTATGTTGCAAGAGCAAAGATGAATAGAAAGGGAAGAAGGTAATATTCTTACCTATTTTTTTATTTTAATTTTTGCTCCTTTTTTTATTCTATTATTTTTTACAAACCCAGCATTTAATTCTATTATATACCTGTCAGGATTTTTTGGTTTATATGTTTTGCAATTAAACATTGAGGTGCATGGTTTGGCATTTTCGCGAATGTCTATGATCTCAAAATTACTGTTTACCCATAATATATCTATGTTGAAATGCATGTTAAGCATCCATATACTATGGTAATCATCCCCATTGAACATAAAGAACATACCCATATTGGTATCTAATGACTCTTTATACATAAGTCCAATCATTCTTTTTATAAAATTATCTGCAATAAGTACATCAATTTCTTTTTTTTCTATTGTGATTTTAACTTTATTATAATGCATACGTTTTTGCAAAAATTTTAATAGTGCCATTTGTATACCTATTTTGTTAATGATAAGCTCTGCTCTCTCATAAACTGCTGTAAATAATATTTACTACCACTACCCTTGCCTGTGAGTCCGCTCGCCTTCCAGCCTACGAATGTGTGTAAACCTACAATTGCCCCTGTTGTCGCGCTAGTTGCCCTATTTATATAAATGACTCCCGCCTCTATTTTACTAGAGAACTCATTTATCTCATTTTTATTTCTGGTGTATAATCCAGCTGTAAGTCCGTATTTAACATCATTTGCCATATCTATTGCTTTGTTAAAATCATCAAATTCTATTATTGCAAGTATAGGTACAAAGAGTTCATTATGTACCAGTTCATCATCATTTTTTAATTCTGCAACTATCGGCTCAACATAATATCCATTTAATTGAATTGGCACCCTATTGCCCCCATATAATAATGATCCAGTTCTCTTTATCTTATTTATTGATTCGGTATATCTAATATATGCATTTTCACTTATCAATGGACCTATGTAATTACTTTTTTTAAGAGGGTCTCCAATATGTAATGTTCTTACTTTTTCTATTAATTTACTTATGAAAATTTCTTTTATTGAAGAGTGTACATACACTCTTGATAATGCACTGCATTTTTGTCCTGCATAACCAAATGCTGCACTCGAGATACCATCTATTGCTTTTTCTATATCCGCATGTTTAGATACTATTGTGGGATTTTTACCCCCCATTTCTACAACAAAATTTTTTTGCAATCCCAAATCAAGGCTTTTTTTAATCATGCTAATACCTGTATCATATGAACCTGTAAAAGCTATTCCTGAAACATCCTTATTTATTACCAATTCATCGCCTATCTCATTTCCAGGTCCCGTGATAAAATTAAATACGCCTTCAGGTAGGCCAGATTCTTTTAATAGTTGGTATATTTTTAATCCTGTAAGCATTGTCATGTTATCCGTCGATGAAGGCTTAAACACTACAGTATTACCGGTAATAATTGCCCCTATACTCATTCCAGACGATATGGATATCGGAAAGTTAAATGGTGCTATAATACCAAACACACCTACTGGTAATAATTTTATATTAACTACCTCAGATGCGCCTGGTGCTCCTTGAAATCCAGCATTAACTTTTATCTTACTATCACTAGAAATATTTTTTCTTATATACCCTTTGTTAGATTCCATATCGTTTGCATAATAATTAGCGAAATCTATTGCTTCATCCACCTCTCCAATGGACTCATATCTAGATTTTCCGTTCTCTAAACTTAATATCGCTGCTATATCAAATTTATTTTTTGATAATAAAATTGCAAAATTTTTAAATATCTCAACACGTTTTTTATAATCAATCAAGCGCCATTCATTAAATGCTTTTTTTGCTGCCTCTATAGCCATTTTTGCATGTTCACGTTTTCCTTTTTGGAAACGACCTATTATTATATTTTTATCTATTGGAGAATATTCGGTTAGCAGACTATCTGAATTTACAGCTTTTCCTGATATATACATAGGGTATGTAGCCCCAATGCTCTTTTTGAGCCTTAAAATTGCATCATCAAATAATTTATCAAATTCTATCTCGTTATTACTTTCCATAAATTTTTTATAAGTAAATTCATTTTTAAATTCTGAATAAGGCATATCATCACATCAATATAGTATAATCATAATACATCTTTTTATAAATGATTTTTAAATTCGGTTTTGATAATTTGTGGATAAATAGACAATTTAACATTTAATGCAGTTACATTAATTTAATTGTGATAAATAAAAATTATAATAAGCTTTAAAAAGGAGAATGTTCAGATTATAACTGAGTTATAATTAAGCATTTTATTGTAATTAATAGTTAATGTTCATCTCGTGGTTTTACTATGTCTAATGCAAAGGAGCAGTTCGTCGGTACAAACGAACAGGAATATATGGAGAAATATGGTTTTAATGATAAGATCGATTATAAATTCAAAAGCGACAAAGGGCTATCTGAAGATATAGTAAGGGAGATATCTAAAATAAAGAACGAACCAGAATGGATGCTTGAGAAGAGGCTAAATGCATATAAAATATTTAAAAGTAAACCTATGCCTAAATGGGGTGCTGATCTTGAAGGCATAGATTTTGATGACATTTACTATTATATAAGGCCTACAGACAAAAAATCTGATAGTTGGGATTCTGTACCGGATGATATAAAAAAGACATTTGATAAACTTGGTATACCTGAGGCTGAACGGAAGTTTTTTGCAGGTGCAGAGGCGCAGTACGATAGCGAGGTTGTATATCATAGCATAAAAGAGGATCTTAAAAAGCAGGGTGTTGTTTTTACTGATACAGATACCGCAGTGAAAGAATATCCAGAATTGATGAAACGTTATTTTGGTACTGTTATACCAGATAACGATAATAAGTTTTCTGCGTTAAATAGCGCTGTATGGTCTGGAGGTAGCTTCATATACATACCAAAAAATGTTAAACTTACAATGCCACTTCAGGCATATTTTAGAATAAATGCTGAAAAGGCAGGTCAATTTGAACGAACTCTTATAATAGCTGATGAGGGTGCCGATGTTACGTACATAGAAGGATGCACTGCACCAATATATGTGAGTTCTTCATTACACTCGGCTGTAGTTGAACTTGTTGCCCATAAAAATGCACATATTAGATATGTTACTATTCAGAATTGGTCAAAAAATGTATACAATCTTGTTACTCAACGTGCATTTGCGTATGAAAATGCATACGTCGAATGGATTGATGGCAATATAGGAAGCAAAGTGAATATGAAATATCCAAGTGTATATTTGAAAGAGCGTGGCGCAAAGGGAGAAATATTATCTATAGCTGTTGCTGGAGAATCACAAATACAGGATTCTGGAGGAAAGATTCTTCATCTAGCTCCAGATACTACATCAAAAATAATATCTAAGAGCGTTTCAAAAGGCTCTGGGCTTACCACATATCGTGGTCTTATATATGTTGGAAAGGATGCTGCAAATGTAAAGTCTGCCGTTCGATGTGATGCGCTTTTACTTAATGAAAATTCAAAGACCAATACATATCCTTATATGGAGATGCATAGAGAGGATGCAAGTATAACACATGAAGCTACTGTGGGAAAAGTTGGAGAGGATGAATTATTTTATTTAATGAGTAGAGGTCTTAGTGAGGAGGATGCACTTACTACTATAGTGCTTGGATTTATAGAACCACTTGCAAAGGCGCTACCTATGGAATACTCTTTAGAGTTGAAACGATTAATAAAAATAGACATGACCGATTCTGTTGGTTAAGTGGTGTTTAAAATGAGTGAATATCAGACATTTGCAAACGAGGCATTGGAGTTATATAAATCACTGCCTGAGGAGACGAATTCAATATATAAGCGCAGGCATATAGTTTTAGATTTAAGTTTACTAGAAGAAAAATCTGACTTAATTGATGATAAAACTATAATAGAGCGTATATATAAGGAATCTATTGCACATCTAAACATATCCTTTGATGTGATTATAGGGAGACATGGCGCAATAGTTAAAGATAATCCATACATAAAAACAATAAATAAAAATGATGAAGAATTTTATAAGGTATTGAAAAAATCAATGCATGATAAACGTGAGGATAAATATGTTGCATTCACTCATGCACATGTTGATCAAATAATAACAATAAATATACCTGAGGGTGTGGTAGCATCGCTGAATGTTCTGTTCGTAAATGCATACGAATCGCTTCCAATAATAGTATATACTAAATTGGGAAAGAATGCTAATCTTAAAATGTTGCAAGTATCTACTTCCAAATCCTCAAAGAACACATTTACATCTATAATAAATGAATTTGAGGCGTCGGAGTACTCAAAAGCTGAAGTTAATATAACATATCCATAAAAACCACTTTAATATTAATAAAATTAATTTTTTAATACCTTAATTTAC
>JAJZDT010000108.1 GCA_021851535.1 Microcaldota archaeon
TTAATGAGTGAATTATACTATACGGGATATCATTATCAAATAAAAGAAAAACCAGTAACATTCACGTCATCTGAAATAAATTATTATAAAATATCTATCGCTGAGGATGTATTAAATTCTGGCGTAGGCAAATATTACACAAATAAAGGTGCAGTATTGGTTTTAGGAGAAAGTGCAAATAATGTAACTGTTGCATCTTATGCTCCAAAACCCGATCAATGGCTTAATATTAATGGTAAGACTAAAATTCAATTTATAGGTTCTAAGATACCTATAATATTAAATCCCTTAAAGCATCAAATAATATTTGGTGGTAATTAATTTAAATGTAAAATTAATTAGGTGTATTTGGGGCGTATATTCAAAGTTAATTATGCAAAAACTATTTATATTAAAAAGGATTATACCTTACTCATTAAGTGTATATTATGTTAAAAAATATTGAAGTTGCTGTAAGTAATAATAAGACTACAAGCGCAATATTTATCAGTTCTGTTATAGGTATTTCAATAGGTTATGCACTGCTTTTCTCCTGTATTAATAATGCCAATAAAATAGACACAATGAAAAAGACTAGTGACAATACTGTTTTAATTAGAAAGGATGTTAACGCAATAAATAATGTTGCATACCTCTCAACTGCAATAATTGCCACATCCGTTTCATTAGGGCTTTTTGGATTTTTACGGGAAGCATAACTATTTGTGATTAATATGTACAACGAGACAGAAATTAAAAGTAAGAAGCTAGATTTTAAAATACAATATCTTCCAAAAATTGAAGGTTATGAGGGCGTTATAAGGGATGGAATTCCAATGAGTACAAACGCTATAACATCATCGGGCTATGGGTCATGTAATATAAAAGTAATAGTGCGAGAATCACTATACGATAAAATATATAAGAATATAAATTCTGATCTTCAAAATTTTGCAATGAACTGTGGCGGAAATAAAAGTATATATTATTCGACTGACGGCTATATTGATGTATATATTTCGGGGTACTCATATGAAAAAAATTCTGAGGTGCGTAAGTTTATTACATTAATCGGTCAGAAGATAAAACGTTTAGAATATGAAGAATCTTTGTTGAGGGTTTAAGTGATTATATGATGACACAAAAAATTAGTGTTGATACCTTACAGTTTATACCAGTTGAGCAGTATCTAGAAAATAGATTATCTAAAAAATTTCAGAAAAAATTAAACAATCATAATGAAAAAGCATTTGGTCATGATATATACGAATTTAACAAAAACAAATATCTTACAATCTTTTCAAACGAAAGATTTGAAACCATACCTATAATATATGTTAATGGTATCGATGGGATACGTTCTGTGAGGCATAAATATACGAATGCTGATAGGATGGCATTTATAGATATTGTGAGCTCTTATACGATTGTTGAAGACGCTCCAAAAGGCATTATATTATCATCTATCTCAGTACCTTTTTATAATAAAAATTTCATGATTAAAGATGTTAAAAATGTGATTATTAATTCTGGAATAAATATAAGGCCAAATAGTATAACTTCTGAAAGAATCACTTTAGATGGCTCAAATGTAACACCTTTTTTTGGAGAGATATCATTTAAGGCCGGTAATATCTCAATAAATGTAAATTTTGATGCTGAAAATAAATTAGCTACAGTATGGACAAAAATTATTAACTATACTCAAATGTTGGAATCAAATATAGATCCGTTTAAGGATTCAAATGCTGATGCCCCAACCAACCCAAAAGTTATGGAGATGCTCCCAATAGATTATAGCATACTACAGCTGGAAAATGTAAGCAGAGTGGCAGGCATTTTAAGAAGGCATGGCCAGATTTAGAAATAAAATAAATAACTAATACAGTTTATAGACCATATATCCTTTTTTAACTTCATTATCAACAACTATGCCAACAGAATCTCCTTTATTTGCTTTAATGACGTTCTCTTTATTTATTTGAATGCTGTTTATTCGTTGAGTTATTATTGTATTAGTTCCAACAATCTCTATGACATCACCTATATTGATACTATCATATAATTTTATTGCTGCAACGTCTATTTTTTTGAAAAAATACTCTATAGTTCCAATAGGTTTTCTAATCCCTTCTATTTTATTATCATTATTTATATTGGTGTTTTCAAAACCAGCATTATCAATATTTTCTAAATCATCATTTTTATCATTTTTTTGGCGTTCAGATGCTGTATCTGTATCTACGTCATCTAAAATATAATCGATATTTCGTATTCTAGCCATCTAATCAATTATCTATTGCAAGATATATTTTTAAGTTTTTGTTGATTTTGACATAATATATTAAAATGCTTAATTTGATGTAATCTATATATATCTAAATGCACCTTTTTTATTCGGTATTATGAACTTAGAATGTAGGACGTTTATTAACTCTATTGGGATACGAGCAGCAGCAATATGTACTGATGGTGATAATACAGCATGGGCAAAAAATGTGGCAGAACATGGAATAGGATTGCAATATATAAAAAAAGCACTGCGCAGGTTTGAACTTAAAACGGCGTTTTGCGGCATAAAAGGATATTTTGAAGTTAAAGAAGCGTTGTCCCTTAATCCTAGAATGGATTATAATAGCACTAAGGGATTGGAGCTGTTTTATTCAAAATTAAAGAATGCTGGGATAGGCAGATGTGAAGAAATGGAATTAATGGCTAAAAATTATATCTCCAAAAATATAATATGGAGTAGTTGGGGCATAATTAATTCTTTTGAAAATAGATTTTTTGTCAGTTGCAATGGGTCTACTGTTGCACGTGCTGCAAATAGTATATTTAATTTTAAGGATTATGCATCAAATGTCGATTTATTCGATTCAGATAATCTAATTATTGGGCTCAAGGCAAATATATTTGATGGAGAGACCAAAGCAAAATATATGTTTGATATGCTTGCCAATAGAAATATCCCACTAAAAAAAACTATATATATAGGAGACTGCAGTACTGATATACCTGCATTAAAAATGGTAGGATTTCCAATAGCTTCGCCATTTGCTACAACTGAAGTTAAAGCAATAGCACATTATATACTTAAGGATAAAACCATAATAAACATAAACATAAGGCGTTAATTTTTAATGATTTTATGTAAGTATAACATTTAATTTTATAAATAGGCCATCTTCTAAAGAAAAGTTATATGTGGGAAGTGAAATAATCTATTTATACAACGGCGGCAGAAGGGACTTTAGTGGCATAAATGCCAAAGGCACAGACCTCGGAGCAACGTACCAGAGTTCAAGATAAAACGAGATGAGAACACAGACATACACAATAAGGTGTTGAGCCTAACATCACAAAACCGCAAAAGGTTAGGCATAAATAAGCATGTAAGAGAAGGAAAGAGAATCAAGGTTTACGGCAAGGTTATGGGTAAAATCAAATAGTGTTGTTTATGGATAAAGGGCAAATGAAGAGTGAGATAAATCTAGTAGAGACATTCAAAGAGGTTATCGACTACTTATCCCCCTTGCAAACACCTACAGAGCAGGTCAAAGAATATCTAAAGTCAGTAGAGAATTTGAAGACCAGGCTAAATGCAATAGGCGCAAAGAGTGTCTTGCGCAAATAAGAGCGTTGCATCGGTGCTGCTAAGGTAATAATAGTTTGTTAGTATTTACAACATAATCTTAGAATGCAACAAAGTATATATATTTTGATGGAGAAAAAATAATACTGATAAAATGGCAACAAAAGACAGTTTAATTACACAAGCAGAAAAGCATGAAAAAAGTGGTAATTTTCTAAAGGCGGAAAGAATATATGCAGTACTCGGGGATCAGAAAAATGCAGTTAGAAATAGAGAATTATATATAGATTTTGGAAATGATGCACGAAATGCATATAGGCGTGTAAGATATATTAAATTAAGATCAGATATTATTAATTCAATTGAAAGATGTCTTAAAACCATGTTAAGAAAAAATTGATTAATATGAAACTGAAACCAAAAAACAAAGGAATATACTTTTTTACAGAACATGGAGATTGGGGTTTTTTATCACCGATGTATCAATGTAGGATTATTATTGATAACATTGAGTATAAAAGCGCAGAGCATTATTATCAATCTATGAAGGTAAAAAATAATGATGATAAAAGCTGGATACGCGCTGCAACAAATGGTTATGAAGCAAAGAAAAGAGCCCATACGCTAGTAAGTGAGAACAAAGTTGTTAAGAATACAGTAGATGATAAGCTAAAAATAATGCGTAGGGCATTTCTTGAGAAATTTGTACAGAATCCAAATATAGCAAAAAAACTTCTTGCTACAGGTGATGCTTTACTTTATGAGAATAGTCCTGATGATCTTTTTTGGGGCATGAAAGGAGAGAACTGGATAGGTAGGATACTTATGGAAATTAGGGAAAAACTTTCCAAAAAAGAGAAATTGGTGTGATACTATATGTCTATTAAATTAAAAGAACCCAAAGGGGATTATGGAAGACAAGCTGCTCTTAAGCTTGCTCCTCTTGCCCGAAGTAAAAATATAACCGATAGAAGAAGATTCATAGATAGTGTGGATTCTACGCTGGAATCATTAAGACATGCCCATCCAAACATATATCTTAGTCCTGGTTATGAAAATCCAAATTTAACAACTCTTCTAAAGTATCTGGCTAGAAAAGAACCTGATGAAATTCTTAGGGCTAGGGCTATAACTAAATTGATTCATAGATCCAAAATAGAAGGAATGTGCGATAGTTATTAGGTAATAATATGACTAATAAGAAAAAGAGTGAACAAGGAAAAATAATAGATATACATACTTACGAATTAGGAGAGCTTGTAAGAGATTCAAACAAAGCTGTTGCAGCTAATGATTTACCTACCGCCCTATTAAAACTTCAACGACTTTCTGGAAAACTTTATGAAGCAAAGCGTAGTGTGGATATAAATATTAGCAAATTACTTGAAAAAGAAAACATAACTTCTCAGCTTAGAGGATGGGATTTTGACTAGCAAAGGATGCTTTGCACAAATAAGTGCGTTGCATCTGTGCTACTAAGGTAATAATATTATTGGTATTTCCAATATAAT
>JAJZDT010000062.1 GCA_021851535.1 Microcaldota archaeon
GATGTACATCTTGATCTATTGCAAGTGGTACTAAGCATGGAACGTTCTTATGCTCTTCTACTGATTTTAAAAATGCCGTCCGTGTAGCAAAGCACATAACATTCTCGACTGTTAAGGATGCTTTTGGCTTTGGAAACGACATGAATATAGGATTGATTTTCTACACTAGTATGCAGGCAGCTCCAGCATTTTTAAAATCAGTAGAAGAGCATAAGAACGTTCCATGCTTAGTACCACTTGCAATAGATCAAGATGTACATCTTAGATTAGCAAGAGATGTCGCACCAAAACTTGGATACTACAAACCAGCGCTTATACATTCCAAATTCCTTCCAGGTCTTGATGGTTCATCAAAAATGTCATCAAGTGATAAAAATAATACGATATATTTAACAGATACAGAAGATGAAGTGCGCGCAAAGATAAATAGAGCATTAACAGGACAGCAGGCAACAGCAGAATTACAAAAAAAATATGGAGGCAACCCTGATAAGTGCGTAGTATGTCAATATTATAAATATTTCTTTGAACCTGATGATAGAAAATTAAACGAGATCTTTGAGGCAGAAAGAAATGGGAGCATGCTCGCAGGAGAACATAAAAAACATTTAGCTGATACAATAAATGCATTCCTCAAAAAGCACAGGCAGAAAAAAGAGATCTATAGAAAGAAGATAGATAAATATATAGTGGTTGATTAAGAGCTTTAAAATATGCTACTCTTTAATTAAAATAAGGTTAGCATAATTTGATAGCATGCCATTTGAATCAATCGTCTTTATACCACTAATGGCTCTTAGTACGTACTTATTGTTCATAGATACTGCTTTTGATATAGCCTCTTTCTTGCTTATTTTTTCCTGAAGTTTTAATATATTTATTATATTTGCTTCCTTACCTGCCTTTTTTGAAGCATATGCGCTGGTGCTTTGTGTAAATTCTAATATATCATCACGTATCTGAAAAGCTATACCTAAATTAAGCCCATAATCATACATATTTATCTTTGATTTATGATCCTTATATATTGCAGCTATACTGCTTGAGGTCCCTATTAGAGATGCAGTTTTTAACATTGCTATTTTTATGTATTTATCAGCATCTATCTTTGATATATTATTTTGATATTTATAATCTATTGATTCTCCAGCACACATCTTCATGGCTGCATCGGATATTGAATACATAACATTGCTCCCATATTTTGAGGATAATTGTATAGCCTTTGATATAAGAGCATCGCCAGCAAGTATCGCATAATTGTTATTAAATTTATAATTAACGCTATCAATTCCACGCCTCTCTCGCTCTCTATCTATTATATCATCATGAACAAGCGATGAGACATGTAGCAATTCTATTGCGGATGCAAGATCAACAAATGGTTCAATATCATAATTTAATATATGCGCGCCTAATAGAACCATTGTTGGACGTATCATCTTCCCACTTGATTGGAGAAGATGTATTGAAGGATTATATAACTCATCTGTAATAAAATCGTTGTTTGTAAATGAAGTTAAGCGCTCGTATACCTGTTTTATTCCGCTATGCACTGCATCGGGCAAATTCAATTTTAAATTATCGTCGCTCGACATTAAATCATACCTATATTTGAGTATAAGTTTATAAATTAATAAGTATCATTATATTAACTAGTTAATTTAACGTTGTGATATTTTGATAATATATGATTCATTAAGCAGAAGTTACAAAAAACTTGTGCCTATTTTGGATAATAAAATAAATCTCTTTGTATGCGGGCAGACTGTATATGATGATGCGCATATGGGTCATGCAAAAGTATATACAAACTTTAGTGTAATTGCAAGATGGTTAAGATATCTAAATTATGAGGTAAAGTATATACAAAATATAACAGATGTTGATGATAAAATAATAAATAGGGCAAATGAAACGCATAGAGATCCCATAGAACATGCAAGATTCTATGAAAAACGATTAATGGAGGATATGAAAAACATTGGTAATAATGATGTAGATATGTTCCCACGCTCGCATGATTATATAAAAGAGATAAAGATTCAGATACAGCAATTAATAGATAAGGGATATGCATACGTTATAGATAATGACATTTATTATAATGTAAAAAAATTCAAAGATTATACCAAATTATCTGGAATGGCACTTGATGAACTTGACAGACATAGAATTGAACCAAATCCCAAAAAGATAAACAGTTACGATTTTTCGCTTTGGAAGGGTGCAAAGGAGAATGAACCAGCATGGAGCATAGATTTGCTCGTAAATGGCAAGGTTATATTTGTAAAAGGAAGACCAGGATGGCATATTGAGGATACTGCAATAACCGAAAGCATATTTGGCCCACAATATGATATACATGGAGGCGCAAAAGAGCTCATATTCCCACACCATACAAATGAGATAGCACAGGAGGAGGCTGCATCAGGAAAAAGTCCCATGGTTAAATACTGGATGCATTCAGGGGTAACAAAATTAAATGGGGAGAAAATGAGTAAAAGCCTCAAAAATTTTATAACAATACGCGAAGTACTTAAAAAATATCATCCAGAAGCTATAAGACTTATGATAGAGTCTACACATTACACAAAGGATATTGATTATCGAGACGCGATTATGGATGAGGCAACAGCAAAGCTTCGTGAGATGTATATAACACTCTCCTTATTTTATAATAATAAGAGTGCTGATCTATTAAATTCAAAAAGTTATATCGAGCTTGAATCGCATCTCAAAGAATTTGAGGTACAATTTAAGGATGCAATGAATGATGATTTCAATACTCCTCTTGCAATCACCGCATTATATGGTTTAATAAAATACCTTAAGAGCTTTATCGAATCTGAAAATTCTATTACAGTAGATGAACGTGATAGCACGCTAAAACGAATAAATGATCTATCTCGCATAGTAGGCATATTAGATATGGATTATTACAAAAAAGAGCTTCCAGATACCGTCTTAGAGCTGTTTGAAAAGCGTACAAAATTTAAAAAGAGTAATGATTTTGCAAGTTCGGATAAAATAAGAAATGATATCTCAAAAAGATTCTGTATTGGCATTCAAGACTTAAAAGATAGGGTACTTTGGTATTGGATTCCACAGATATAAAAAATTAAATTATTATTAATTCAACCGATTTTTTTAATTAAAGCTGCGGTATAATTTATAAAATGTTTTGCAATATAGTTTATTATCTTCATTCTTTTAGATGTATCACGTATAAATGTTATCTCCTTTTCTGTTACACCATTCAATATAACAATTAAAATTGGATATATTAGCACTGTAAGAATTATATCTATTACAAGCGAGTAATAATTCTGGTAGGTTATTATGGCTACAGCAAATAGAATAACAAATAGTATAATAGAGGATAGCGTTATTCTTATTATTCCGCTATAATCTATATGTATAGAAAACTCTTTTGTTAGCAACTTAGTGTATAGTATTCCAGAAATTATAGGACCTAGTACAAAAACGCTTAGTATAACCCCATATGCGCCTATATATGGAACCAACAAAAGCAGTAGAATAAATTCCGCCATTGCAACAGCTACTTGATATTTCATGAATTTCTTAGTATGCCCAAATCCTATTAGAAGCGATCCTGAATAAGTTCCCAATATATTAACAGTAAGTCCTAGAACTATTATTGAAAAATAGAGTGGAGCGCTACTATATCCATTTGATAATAATAGATGAAGCAATGGAATTGATGCAGCAATTGCAAATGCAACCATAGGAAGCAAAAACAAAAGAGTATAGTATATACTATTCTCATATGCAGAACTTATGTTTTGCTTATGCTTTTTGTGAGATATAACCATCGCATATGCGGGCAGAAGAAGAAATGTTCCTGATGTTATAAAAATATTTATTATATTGCCAAGACGCAATGCTGCGCCATAATTTCCTACAATTGATGATGCGACAAATACTCCAAGTAATACAACACCAAAATTTCCAACCCCCGTATTTACTATATTCGAGATAACTAGGGGTACTGAAAAGGATGTGAGTTCTTTTATTATTACTTTTGATATTTTAGATAGAATAAATCTGTGTTTTTTATAAAGCAACAACAAACCTAAAATAACGCCTAATATCAAAGAGAGTAAATATCCCGCCATTGCACCTACTACTCCAAAACCTAGTGATACTAAAATAATAATTATTGCAAGCTGCGACATTGAATATAATATATTGCTATATACAGATTCGCGTACTCTGCCAACACCAACAAGAGATGCCATAGTTATATTAAAAAGAACTGAAAAAAAGACGCTTATCGAAGCCAAAATTATTGGTATTGCAAGTGCATTATTATGATAAATTATGCTTGCTATACTACCGCTTAATAGAACACCAAAAATAGCAATTACAAGCGATATAAAAGCAGCAACAAAATAACCATTACTAAGAAGCGTATTTGAATCGTGCATTGTTTTTGATTCTGGCAATTTCTTTCTAAGTGCAGTACCTATACCAAAGTTGCCACCCATACCAAGCAACTGTGAGAATGCGATTGCTATTACATATAGACCAAAGTCTGCGGGAAGGAGAAATCTTGCAAGATATATTATAACAATCAATGATAAAAATGAGGTAAATGCCTCCCCTATTATATATACAGTACCATGCTTTGCCGTCTTTATACCTAATTCCCTAAAAGAGCTTTTATTTGCCATTAATATACACATTTTCTAAATTAGCATATAATAGTAGATTTATCATTATATAATACAATTCAATACAATTAAATACAATTATATAGTATACAAAAAAAGGCTTTAAATACTAATTTATGCCCCAGTAGTATAACTTGGATAGAACACATGCTTCCGGAGCCTGTGATCCGGGTTCAAATCCCGGCTGGGGCGGTTATATTAAGGAGTTATATTATATATTTAAAAGGATACTTGAAAATATATACTAACTCATTCTTTAATATTTTCATTTAAAATTGCAATCAAGTGAGCCTGCAATGTTTCTGTTGGTTTTTCTGCCAGTAACTCCTGAACAAAAAGCATTGGATCTTTTTTATAACTAATAAATTTTGATAAATGACGTT
>JAJZDT010000033.1 GCA_021851535.1 Microcaldota archaeon
TCCTCCAAAAAATTTTAATTGCATATATTAACCAATAGATAATTTTAACCAATATATAAAAAGATTCTCATCTATATTAAAAATATAAATTTTCTGTTGATAGTATGAACGACGATATAAATTTCTCCGATCTATTTGCTTTGACAAAGATAACATCAGATTCTGTTGTTGAAAAATTTGGGGGTATAATAAACTCATCATTTTTTGATGCGGCAAATATTTTAGGCGGTTTAAAATTGAGCGGACTTATTGATTTTGGCACAACACTTGGGAGCCAAAACCCAATAGTTGTAACGCAAAACGGAAAAGAATTATTACAACAGGTATCAGCAAGGGCAAATGATCCTTTTGATAAACTAGATATGAGTATATTAAATCAATTATCCAATGGAAAAAAATCTGCAAATGATGTATCATCTTCGATAAATGTGGCGCACAGGGATATGACATTTCATTTATACAAACTGCTTATGCAAGGATACATATCAGCGGAGTTTCGAAATGGAATATTAAACGTAATGCTTACTGAAAAAGGATTTATGCAAGCAAAAAATGGCATACCTGCAAGTGTAGCGCCACAAATGCAAAGTGAACCGCAGATAAATAAAAGTGCAATTCCGCCGCAGCCATACGCACCACAGCCAATTACAAAACCAGAACCTACTACGCAAAAAATACAACCAATAACAAATGCTACTGCCCCAATGCAAAATGATATAAAAATACCAGAATTACACATGGATGCACAGACACAGCAACAAAATGCACAGACGGCTGCGCCTATGACCAATAATCCGGATATATCACTTGTTCCTAGCAAACCAACTACGAGTAAACTACCTTATATTCTGGTAGTTATTGCAATCATATTTTTGGTGGTAGTTGTAATGATGAGATTTAATATAATTACTATATAAGTGTATTTTATGGAAAATAAACTTATGGATTATATGAAAGCAAAGGAACTACTTAACCATTATAATGTGAGATCAGTTGATAGCCAGTATATAAATAATGCCGCTGAGGCAATAAATTTTTCAAATGGAAAGTCTATTGTACTTAAAGTACTTACTCAAAAAGCATTACATAAAACAAAGAGCGGACTTGTTGAATTAAATCTTGTGAGTAATAAGGAGATAACAAACGCATATGAGAGATTAATAAAAAAAAGTGCGCAATATAAGCCATATAAGATATTAGCACAGCACATGGTTGATTATAATAGTAATAATATAGAAATTATTATAGGGGGTAGAAAGGATCTGCAATTTGGCCCGCTCGTACTGATAGGACTTGGTGGCATATATGTTGAAACGTTCAGAGATTTTGCGCTGCGCATATGTCCGATAAATAAACATGAAGCACTTAGTATGATAGATGAATTAAAATCTGGTAGTGTAATAGCAAAAAATGAGCGTAGTAAGGAGATGATTGCTAATATTTTAATGAACGTTTCTAAATTAATGACAGAAAATAATATTAATGAACTGGATCTAAATCCACTAATACTGCATAATAACACATACAGCGCAGTTGATCTTAGAGTGCTAGTCTGATGGTGTTTTTATGGATAATAGATACAAAAATTTTAATTATATGATGAACCCTAAAAGCGTTGCTATAATTGGAGCATCAAATAATCCCGATAAGGTAGGACATGTAATACTTCAAAATTACATTGATGCTGGATATTCTGGAAAATTATATCCAGTTAATATAAAAGATGAGGGTAGCATACTTAACATTAAGGCATATAAGAGTGTTACAGACATAAAAAATAGCATAGATCTCGCTGTCATTGCGGTGCCTGCAGAAATTGTACCTAATATAGTAGAAGAATGTGGCAAAAGCAAGGTCAAGTCCATTATTATAGTAAGCGGTGGGTTTGCCGAAATAGGCGCAGTTGATTTACAGAATAGAGTAGGAGCTATTGCAAAAAAATATAATATACCAGTATTAGGCCCGAATTGCTTAGGTGTTATGGACCCTAGAACAAGAGTTGATACACTATTTCTACCTGCATTTAAAATAGACAAACCAAAAATTGGTGGAGTTAGTTTTGCATCGCAAAGTGGAGCTGTAGGAAGTTCAGTACTTGATATGATATCTGGAGAGGGATTTGGACTTTCAAAATTTATATCTTATGGAAACGCAATAGATTTAGATGAGGTCGATATATTAAATTACTTAGGAAATGACAGCAATACAAAAGTAATAGTCTTTTACATTGAGGGCGTAAAACGTGGCAGAGAATTTATGGACAGCGCAAAAAAAGTAAGTATGAAAAAACCTATAGTGGTAGCAAAAGGCGGCAGAACTAATGCTGGATCTAAAGCGGCGCATTCACACACGGCATCACTTGCTGGCAGCTATGAAGCATATAGAGCCGTTTTCAAACAAACCGGTATAATACAGGCAAATAGTTTAGGTGAAATACTTAATTTTTCAAAGATATTTGATACACAGCCATTATTACATGGAAATAAGATTGCTATAATAACAAATGGTGGTGGAACGGGTGTTATGGCAACGGATGCATTATATGATAATAAATTAGAACTACCTGAATTAAATGAGAATGCAATAAACAAATTAAAAAAAGTAATGCCACCGATAGTCAATGTTAGACTGCCACTAGATATGGCGGGTGATGCTGATGATAAAAGATTCAGTGCAGCATTAGATGTTATGATTAATGATGATAATATCGATGCAATAATGGTCATTGCATTATTTCAAACTCCTGGAGCGGATTCACGTGTTGCAGCAACACTCATACATTATGGTATTATGATGAAAAAACCTCTAGTAGTTGTAAGTCCTGGGGGTAGTTATACGCAGGCACATAAAAATATGATGGAGAGTTCTGGCATTCCTGTTTATTCATCGCCTGAAGATGCCGCTCGCGCACTTGCAGTTTTACATAAGTATACAGAATTTAGAGTGAATAAATGAAAAATATTGATAATATAATAAAAAATGATAAAAAATATTTTTTATCCACCACGCGCGGTGATTATAAATTTGTTGCTGATTTTGGAGAGAATGAATTTGTCTTTGATGTAAATGGAAAAAAACTAATAGATTTCTCCAGTTTTATATCCGTTTATAATTTAGGAGTAAATGGTAATTATCAAATACGAAAGGGCATAAAGGACCAAGTAGATAAACTAATGCATGCCGCATTTACCGATTATTATGCTGAATTGCCAATAGAATTTGCGGCAAAGCTGCTTGAATTCATGCCAAAGAGCCATGGACGCATGTTTTTGTCCAATTCAGGTACGGAAGCAAATGAGGCTGCAATAAAATTTTCTAAAATATTTACAAAGCGCCAGTATACAATGGCCTTTTACAATGGATTTCATGGAAGAACACATGGATCATTAGCGTTAACATCTTCAAGGTATATACATAGGCAGCATTTTGGTCCTTTTCCAAACGTAGTACATGTACCATTTGCATACTGTTATAGGTGCCCATTTAATCTTGAGTATCCTGGATGTGGACTTGCATGTGTGGACCATATAAGAAAATACCCGTTAGCTAAGGAGGTTCCGCCAAAGGAGGTAGCATCCATATTTTTTGAACCAATACAAGGAGAAGGGGGTTACATTATACCGCCAAAAGATTATTTTAAAGAGTTAAAGAGCGTTGCTGATGATATAGGAGCATTAATGATATCTGATGAGGTTCAAGCGGGATTTATGCGTACAGGAAAATTCTTAGCATTAGATAATTTTGAAATTGATGCTGATATATATTCAATGGCAAAAGCAATTGGAGGGGGATTACCATTAGGTGTTACTGTAGTTAAAAAATCACTTGGTGATATACCAAGCGGAGCGCATGCAAGTACATTTGGTGGCAATCTTTTATCTGTAAGAGCTGGAATAGAATCATTAAATTATATGAAAAAAAATAAACGAGCATTAGTTGACGGTATAAAAAGAAAGGGACATTATGTAATGAAAAGACTTAATGAGATGAAAGAGAATTACAGTATTGTTGGAGACGTACGTGGTATTGGACTTATGATTGGAGTTGAACTAGTAGTAGACAAAAAAACAAAAGAGCCAGCCACTAAGCAGAGAAATGCAATAATAAAAGAAGCATTCGATAGAGGACTTCTACTTTTACCCGCGGGTGAATCAACAATAAGAATAATACCGCCATTAACTATACATGACAAATCATTGGAATATGGAATGAATATCATTGAGGAGCTCATATCGAAACATTCAATCAAAAATTAGTTGATATTCTGTCTGCTAAATAATGATCTGATAATAAGTTTTAGATTGCTTGCCTCTCTTAACCGTCTATAGGAATATTTAAACCATTCTGTCCCGTATGGTATATATATTATCATTTTGTGTCCTGAATTTGCAAGCCTTAATGCTTCCATATTTCTTATCCCATTTAACATTGCATATGTAACATCGCGTTTATATTTTTTATTAAGCAATTCGGACAGTTTTATCATGTTTAAGTCATGCGTAGCCAATATAAAATATTCGGATTTCTTAAAAAGATATAACATGATATCTGAATAATTTTTTGTCACCGCCTCCCTGTTTTCGAATGCAATTTTTTTGGATTCTTTATACGCACCTTTTACAAGTCGAATGTATCCTTTATGTTTTACTATTCTTTTTACATCATTCATGCTGCGTTTAAGATATGACTGTATACATATGCCAGTATTTTTTGAAGATATTTTTGATAAATACAGATCTATTGTTTGATCAACATATTGATGCTCTTCCATATCAAGCCATACAATTATATTATATTTTTTTGCAGTTTCCACTATTTTAGAATAATTTTTATAGAGCTCAGATTTGTTATATAAAAGACCTATCTGCGTCGGCTTAATCGATATTGATGAATTTATATTACTCTGATTTATCTTTTTTATTAATTTTAAATATTCATCTACATTATTTTTTATATTTTCATCATTAGAGTAATTTTCTCCTAAAAAATTTATCATTGAGGATATGTGCCTTTTTTTTAATTTAAATGATACATTTATTGCATCAGTAGATAATGGACCTGCTATCCACC
>JAJZDT010000076.1 GCA_021851535.1 Microcaldota archaeon
AATGCAGCTGGAAGGGCAACGGGTACAGAAGCTATTAATATTACAAGAAGAAATGGTAGTAGTTGAATTATATTATAACCAAATACCTCCGTTGCTATTATACCTAAAAACATTATGATTATTAAATCAAGCAATATAAGGTGCTTTGTTATATTTACTATAAGATTTTGCAGATGCTGTTTTGGACTTGCCATTTCTACAAGTTTTGCGGTCTTACCGTAACTAGTATTATACCCGATAGATAAAACCACTAATAATGATTCTCCTCTAACTATTCTTGAACCGGAAAATACCATATCAGAGGTATTCTTTTTTACAGGATAAGATTCACCTGTGAGGGTAGACTGATCCGCTTCAAGCGTATCCGCTTTTATAACCATACAGTCGGCAGGAACAACATCCCCCATACGTATGCGGATAATATCCCCGGGCAAAAGCTCTCGTGCATCTATAACAGACCAATTTTTAGAACGCAAAACACGTGCTTTAATATTGAGCTTCTTTTTCAATAATTCTATTGAATTATCCGCTTTGTTTTCCTCGAAAAAACCCACAGCGCCATTAAAAATAAGTAATATAAATACAGTATATGTATCTGTATAATGACCTATTAGATAGGTTATAATTATAACGATTTCAAGCATAAATGGTATAGGACCATAGAATCTTTTTGCTAATTTTTTTAATGGATTTACTTTTTTATCGTTGATCTCATTAAATCCATATGTTACTCTTCTTTTTTCAACGTCATTTTTTGTAAGACCCAATTTAGGATTTGTATTTAATTTTTTCAACGCATCAGCAACGTTTGTGTATTTATACTCCATTAACACATCTCATATCGATTTTGCCTTCTTTGAATTACGGTCTCCCATTAATTTTGACCAAAATGTTGTATGTTTAATTATATGTTCGAACGGCTTTGTAATGCTGCTTTTTCTCTGTTTTATATCATCTATCTTTTTTATATCATTTGCGCTTAATTTTATTTGCAATGCATTAATGTTCTCTTCCATATGCCCAATAGAGCTAGACTTTGGTATAGGCAATGCATTTTTTGAGATTAACCAACTTAATGCAATCTGCGCACTTGTGGCATTATATTTTTTAGTTAATTCTTCAAGTATTTCCTTTGTTCTTATATTCCGCTTTTTATTCATAGTTCCACGTAATAATGGGCTATATGCTATTATTTCTATATTATTACGTTTACAGTAATCAATTATCTGATCATATAAACTACGTACAAGTATACTATATTCGATTTGATTTGAGCGCACTTTATTCTCTTTTAATATAAGTTCGGCACGCTTTAATTCATCTATATTAAAATTGCTAACTCCTATGTTTAATATTTTGCCTTCCTTAATCAAATGTTCCATTGCTGAAAACGTCTCATCCATAGATATCTTATAATTAGGAAAATGCAACTGGTATAAATCTATATATTTTATATTTAAGCGTTCTAAACTTTTGTTACATGCTTTGATTAGATTATCATAACTAAAATTATGTGGTGAAACCTTCGTAGCTATAAATAGAGAACTTCTTTCATAACCTTTTATCGCCTTTGATACAAGCGCTTCGGTCCCATACATTTCAGCAGTATCTATAAAATTTACTCCTTCATTTAATGCATATTTGATGGCTGATATTTCTTCAGCTGGATTAATGCCAAGCTTCCATGTGCCTATACCAATCTTGCTTATCTTAAAAGTAGTATCACTAAATTTTACATATTCCATACTATTAAATCAAACAAAAAAACTAAAAGAGATTGGTATATTTCTACCAAAAGTAATCTATTATTATAGTAATAGAATTTAAATTTAATAAGTTCTGCCGAAAAGCGTTAAATTTGATGCAGCCTTTGCGCACGCAATACATTTACCCGCCTTAGTTTCACCAACCAGACTGCCTATAGGCTCTATGCTTGGACCTAAAGATGATATTTTTTCAAAACATGCCTTTTCCTCGCACCAAATAGCTTTTGCAACTCGCCCTTTATAGATTTCAGCCTTTGCCTCATCTAAATTATCAACATATATTATTTTTTCTGAATATATTGACTTTGCTTTAGCTAAAAGTTCTTTTGGTATATCCTTATTTATTAAATCCATTATAACTTTTACAGCGTTTGATTTTTCTATTTTGTATTTTTTATTCTGATCACGCCTAAATATTGTATATGTATTCTCAGATATTTCCTTCTCTCCTAGTTCTATTCTAACTGGAACGCCCTTAATCTCCCATATGTGAAATTTCTTTCCAGCTGTTATATCAGAGTTATCTATTTCCGCTTCTATTCCGCTTAATATTAATTCATTTCTTAAACTTTCCGCCTCTTTTATAATATTTGCACTTGAGGTTGATTTTGTTATAGGCACAATAATAACATGTATCGGAGCAATTTTTGGAGGCACTACAAGTCCTTTATCATCCCCATGTATTGATATTACGGCTGCAAGAAATCTTGCTCCATTTCCAGTACATACCTGCCATGCATATTCCTTACTACCATTTTCATTTGTATAACATACGTCAAATTTCTTAGCATATGACTGCCCTAGATTATTAACAGAGCCATTTTCCAATAATCTACCATCTGGTAATATCGTATAAAATTCAAATGCCGAGTCCGCTCCTGCAAATATCTCATATTTTGGTTTTGAAACAACAATATCGGGTATATTTAGCACATTATTCCAGATATAGGAATACATCTTTCTGTGCATATCGGCTTCATGGCGCGCTTCCTCAACAGTTTTATGTGCCGTATGTATCTCATGCCAGAATGTTATCTCTCTATCACGTATAAGCGAATGTGTTGTCTTGCTCTCATTTCTAAATGAGCTAACAGTCTGATAGATACGTATTGGGAGTTTTCCTTGACGTGCCCACTCACTAAAAATAGGATACATTGCAGGCTCCCCTGTAGGCCTTAAAAGAAGTTCCTTACCATCTATGTAAAATGCCTCCTCCTTAAAACCATTAAACCATTTATCATTTTTTTGAGCAAAATCCATTGTTACAAATAATGGGAAGAGTACCTCTTTAACCCCAATTTTCTTAAGTTCAACATCTACTATGCCAGTTATCTTCTTCATCATTCCAAGACCATATGGCATCCATATAAACGTACCTTTTACCGGATAGCTTTTTTCGGCTATCTCTGCAAGATGCAAAAGCGCATTATACCATTCCATAAAATTTGTTCGCTCGGGCAGACGTTCCGATTTAATATCGATTATCGTCCCTTCTTCATTTAAATTAGCCACAGTACCACTAGATTATACGTACAAATCATCATAAAAGTATTAATTCCTAACTATATTTGACCCTTTTATCTTTTCACAAAAAAGATATCAAAGCAAATAAATACCTGCAGCTATATACTCTTGAACGGGGGTAATATGAAAACAAAGTTTGTAGTAGTACTTGGAGCGCTTATGAGTGGCATGGGTAAGGGCATAGTAACATCATCCATATTACAGATATTAGATTTTTATGGATATAATGCACTTCCGATAAAATTTGATGGTTACTTAAATTACGACTGTGGAACTATGAATCCATATAGGCACGGAGAGGTATTTGTTCTTGATGATAAGAGCGAAGTGGATATGGATTTTGGCATTTATGAGCGATTTTTAAATAAAAATTTGACTGGAGATCTCTCAATAACAGGAGGCAAACTCTTTAGTGGCATAATAGAAAAAGAGAGACGGGGGGGCTTTCTTGGAGATGATGTACAAATAATACCACACCTTACAGGAGAAATACTAGAGCGTATAAAAAATATAGCTAATGAAAAAAAGCCGGATGTTCTTATAATAGAGGTAGGAGGCACAGTTGGTGATATTGAAAATAGTTATTTTATAGAGGCAATGAGGCAGTTATCTTTAGAAGAAAAGGTTACATTTGTGGCGCTTACTTATCTACCATTTATAGATGTTGTTGGAGAGCAAAAAACAAAACCCACTCAAATCGCATTTAGGAGCATAATGAATACGGGTATTCGCCCCACTTTTCTTGTATGTAGAAGCGATAAGCGCGTGCTAGAAAAAACAAAAGAGAAATTATCTTTGTTTACAAACATAAAAAAAGATTATATTATAGATGATTCCACACAGGATACATTATATAGAATGCCGCTGCATTTTATACGTGAAGGATTTGATAAAAAATTTATAGATGAAATTGGACTGGATGGAAGTAATCTTTCCAAGGAAAAAATTAGTGAACTTGAAAGTACAATTGATAAGATAGTTCATCCAACAAAGGAGGTCAATATTGCAATAGTTGGTAAATACGTTGGATTGACTGATGCATATACAAGCGTTAAAGAAGCATTAATACACTCTGGTGCAAAACTTGATTGTAAGATTAATATTGATTGGGTAGAAGCTGAAGAGCTTGAAAAGCCGGATAATAATTTTGAGATGCTTAAAAAATATAATGGATTTATTGTTCCAGGAGGCTTTGGAAAACGAGGCATTGAGGGTATGATAAATGCAATAAAATATGCTAGAGAGTCAAAAATCCCTTATTTAGGTATATGCCTTGGCATGCAGCTAATGGCAATAGAATACGCAAGAAATGTTTGTAATTTAAATGATTCCAACTCTACCGAATTCAATCCGAATGTCGAGCATAAAATTATATACACAATGCCATCTCAGAGAAGAACACAATACAAAGGAGCGACTATGCGTCTTGGTGCATGGGATTGTAAAATAAATAAAAAAGAGTCTATTGCTTATAAGTCATATAAAAAAGATATTATAAGTGAAAGGCATAGGCATCGATTTGAATTCAACAACAAGTATAAGGAGGTTATGGAGAAGAATGGTTTAATTATATCAGCTACAACGCCAGATAATGAATTAGTTGAAATGATTGAATGGAATGACAGATTTGGGATAGGAACGCAAGCGCATCCAGAACTCAAATCCCGCCTTTATGAGCCTGCGCCATTATTCCTTAGCTTAGTAGAAAA
>JAJZDT010000081.1 GCA_021851535.1 Microcaldota archaeon
TTCTTTTGGCGATTTTATATCTGGCTCAGTAACTAATTCTGCAAGTGGGGCTCCTGCCCTATTATAATCTATTAAAACATATTTTGTGGTTGAAATGCTGCCATTTGCATAAACAATACGTGCAGGGTCCTCTTCTAAGTGGATTCGTTTTATTCTTATTTCGTTATCATTTATGTGTATGTTGCCGTTTGTGGCTATTGGTATTTCATATTGGGTTATCTGGAAATTCTTAGACATATCTGGATAGAAATAGGTCTTTCGCGAGAAATATGACTCCTCTGATATATTGCAATTAAATGCAAGGCCCATTTTTATAAGATATTCAACTGCACTTTTGTTTAATAGTGGTTTATAACCTGGCAATCCTAAACATATTGGGCAGGTCTCCTTATTTGGCTCTTTTTCCTGTGAGTTTGTGCTGCAGCTGCAGAATAGTTTGCTTTTTGTATTAAGCCTACAATGTATTTCAAGCCCAATTTTAATTGCCATTTAAATTCCTCTCAGCTACTGCTGCTATCTTTATTATTTTAGATTCATTATAATGGTCCCCAATTATCTGCATGCCAATTGGCATAGACTCGATAGTGCCTATTGGTATTGATATAGTCGGAATGCCAGACATGTTAGGTCCTATGGTGAGTTTATCCATGTTATAATTTTCAAGCGGGGTTAATTTTTTAATCTCATCAAAACGTGGTGCAATAATTGGCATAGATGGTGCAATTAGTGCATCAAGGTGTTTGAAGCGCTCTTTAAATTCATCTATTATGAGCCTTCTTACTTTCAATGCTTTCATATAATATGCATCTCTAAATCCGGCTGCCCTTGCATATGTTCCAAGTATGATACGCCTTTTTGCCTCACGCCCAAAGCCATTTTCTCGTATGTTTGAAAAGTACTCAGAGAAATTTCCATCTACATAATTTTGCATTCCATAACGCAGTCCGGAATACTTGGCAAGATTTGTAGAGGCTTCGCTCATAGCTATTAAATAATAACTTGGCAATGCATATTGCGTTAGCTTTAATGAGACCTCGCTAATTATGGCGCCATCATTCTCAAGCTTATGAACATTATCCATAACAGCTTTTGTTATTCTATTATCAATATTATCAAAGTATTCTTTTGGCACTCCAATATGCATACCTTTCACAGTGCTATTCTTTGCATAATCTTCAAAATTTTCACTTTTAGTATTGCTGCTTGTTGTGTCATTTGCGTCATGTCCTGATATATATGTGAGGCCTAATGCTGTGTCATAAACATTTTTTGCAATTACGCCTATTTTGTCCATACTATTAGAATAATCGATAAGCCCATATCTAGAAACCCTACCATAAGTGGGTGTTAAGCCTACGGTCCCTGTGAATGCGGCCGGTGCCGTTATGCTGCCACCAGTGGATTCTGCTATTGCAATATGTGGGAAGTCTGCGGCTGCGCTTATGCATCCGGCTCCTCCGGAGCTGCCACCGCAGCTTCTATTTGGATCATGTGGATTTCTAGGAATTTCATATGCACAATTTGTGGAGAATGTGCCAAAGCCAAATTCATCCTGTGCTGTTTTTCCAATAATTACCCCACCATTCTCTTTTACTCTTTTAACTGAAGTAGCATCAAATGGGGGTATATAATTTTCAAGTATCTTTGAGCCAGCAGTGGTTTTAATATTTGCAGTACAGATGCAATCCTTTATTGATATGGGAAGTCCATAGAGTGCACCATGTTTTTTAGGTAACTCTGGATTATCTATAATTGTAATAAATGGTGCGTACTTTTTTTGTATAATAGCTAATTTTTCATTCAATGCCCCATAAAATTCAGAAATATCTATACTGCCATTTATGCTATTTGATACAAAATCGGCTGCACTAAGATTTTTTGTTATTAATTGCAACACCCTTAAAGAATTTTTGGCCCTACGATATATCCTTTTTCATTTCTCTTTGAATTTAAGAGGGGCTCCCATACTGTTTCATTTATAACATCATCGCGCCATACATTGCTAACCTTATTTGGATGATATGCTGGCGATATGTTTTCCGTATCAACCTTATTTATTATGTCAAATGCGCTTAATATTTCGGTAAGCTCTTTTGAGAATAAGGTTTTTTCCTCATCTGTCAAATTTAGCTTCGCTACATCACATAACCTGTTAATTAACTCTATGTCTATTTTTGAATAATCGCTCATACAATAGTTATATGCGAGAAAGCTTTTATTCTTAACTATGTATATCCCGTCGGGGTGATTCGAACACCCAACCTGCCGGTTTCTGCCATTTAAGGCAACACTTTCCAACTACAGCCGGCCGCTCTGCCATTGAGCTACGACGGGGTATATTATAAAAGTCGAACAAATTAAAATATCTTTTGATATATTGATGCCATTTAAATTTATAGCTTTAGGTTTATATACTTTATAAAGGACATAATATAAAAGAGTATAAGATATAAATGCCGAGCATTAAAAAAGGGGAAGCGCCGAAGGTGGTATCGAGCAAAGAATTGATAAGAAGGCAGCATGCGCTCCCAATAACATTTTACACGTTAAAGGATAGGATGCTTGCTATAGCACATAAACCCACATTTTTAGACGCGCTTCTTGTTATAGTAGCGTTTCTCGCAATAGTTGTGGGCTTTCCATATTATCCTCTAATCTATGTAATTTTAATAATGCTTGCTTTATTTGTGGCAACGCTATATCATCCGTTTTTAGGTTTGATATTTTTAATGGTTTTCACCTTTCCAGTGCTTGTATACCAAATGGCCGCAATTGCCTGGCTCTTTCTTTTTATAATTACTCTGGCGCTTGTATTTGGATATGTACATTATAGAACAATGCTTTTCTCATTTATTGTCCTTGCACTATCATTTTCAAATCTTGGCTATTTACTTACAATACCAGCGTTCACATTTGGCGTTTTAATAATAGGCAGAAAAAGGGCAGTCATAATGGCTATAGTATTGGTGCTTGGTATTGTTGCCTTTTCATCACTCACAGGGATTCAGAATACCGGCTATATAGTTACAAATGCCAGCAGTCAGCATGCATTACTAACGCAATATTATAATTCAAACATACCAAAGGCTAGTGTTTCAAATACTCTTAATAATCAATCTGGTTCGCAAAGTTCTATATTTAAATATATAACGCCCATCGCGCCTGCTATGGCACTATTAAATCTTAGCATAGCAATAGGGAATTCTACCGGAAAATCGATTGTAGGTTTAAGAAATGTTACTACGACACAGTCGACTGCAAATGTAATCTCAAATACTTCAGTATTAAGTTTTGGCACAAAATTTGATCAAAGCCTTTTGAATTTTGGGAGCACTTCTGTTTTATCATCCGTTCCCGCTGCTATAGGTTTAAGCATAGACTCTTTTTCTTTAAATCCTATACCATATTTAATAGAACTTGCAGCATTGATTGCGATAATATTGTTTATTGATGAGTATATAGCTAGCAGCAGATCGCGCTATAAAGGTACAGAAGCTAGCATTTTAGCAATATGCTACCCTATAAGTTATCTGATAATATCATACGTATTTAGTTACAATGCAAATACGAGCATATATTTGTTAATAAGTACGGCAATAGCTCCAATACTAATATACGTACTTGAATCTAACGGAATAAATGTTGCGCGCGCACTAGATGTGCGCAAGCAGGATATCAGAATGAAATTCGGCGAGACTTTTGAGGATCTGCAAGCTGAATCTAAGCATGAGTCATTTAATGACATAGGGAATTATGACAATGTCAAGATTGAATTAAAAGAGGCAGTTACGAGCCCAATAGAGCAGCGCGGTATATCTATGGCGTACAACATAAAACCTGTAAAAGGCATTCTATTCTTTGGCCCTCCTGGAACTGGAAAAACGATGATGATGCGCGCGCTTGCAAATGAGATACATGGGGCATTTTACTATGTTAAAACATCAGAGATGATATCAAAGTTTCCTGGTGACACTGAGAAGATGATCTCAAATGTGTTTACAATAGCAAAGAAGAACCAGCCGTGCATATTATTCTTTGATGAAATTGATTCTATTGCAATGGGCAGAGAGGAGAATACAGATACAACGCGCCGTGGAGCGCTATCTACTCTGTTAACGGAAATTGATGGGTTTAATACCTCAGATAAAATCATTGTTGTGGGTGCAACAAATCTGCCTAACGTATTAGATAAGGCGCTTATGCGACCAGGAAGATTTGATAAGGCAATCTATATGCCTCTGCCAAATATTGATGGTAGAAAAAAAATATTCCAATTGTATCTAAAAAAATTACCAATATCCAATAAAATAGACATTAATGAACTTGCAGAGAAAACAGAGCGATTTTCTGGAGCGGATATACGCGCATTATGTGCAAATGCTGCAAGAGAGGTGGCACAAGATGCTGTTAGTAAGCATAAGGTTCTTAATATAACACAGGCGGATCTTTTGAATATGATCGCAACTACAAAACCATCAACTTCATTATCGCAGATAGATCAGTATCAAGAATTTAAAATAGCATTCGAGCGTACTGTCCATGGAGAGCATGAATCTGAGCCGCAAAAAGATACTATAAAACTATCTGACGTTATAGGATTATTAGAAGTTAAAAAAGCGCTTCTTAATGCAGTATCAATACCACTATTGCATCCTGAATTGGTTGCTAAATATAAGGTCAAGTCTATAAAGGGCATATTATTATTTGGCCCTCCTGGAAATGGAAAGACAATGCTTATGCGCGCAACAATTAACGACGAATCTATGAGAGGCGCAACAATGTTTGAAATACGTGGGGCAGAGATAGCTGCAATAGGGTATGAGCGTGGTTCATCTACGTTAAAGGGCATTTTTGAGAAGGCTAAAGAAAATAAACCATCTATCGTATTTATAGACGAGATAGATTCTATTGCGCCTTCAAGAAGCAATGCGTCAGAGGAGGCGGTTGCGATGACTACGGAGCTTTTATTGGA
>JAJZDT010000087.1 GCA_021851535.1 Microcaldota archaeon
CTGCTGTATACCCGTTACATTCTGATAAGTGGTATTTAACCCTGTGCCTGTTGAGTTCATAATACAATACACTAATAGTAAATGCAACATAATATCACAATGGGAATATGAATACTGCAGACATTATTGACAGTATAATAATAACAATAACTAAAAATATTATATTAGCTTCCGAGTAACTTATACTAGTACCTAGCATGCTACCGATGCCATTTTGGATAAATACAATGAGTGCAGCATAAGTCGCTGGAATAGATAGTAAATACTGCGAGGCCATACCAACAGTGTTAAGCGTATTAAGACCCCCCAACGAACTGCTTTGTGATTTTGCTTGATTGCTCATATTTGTAAATATTCCAAATAGACTTGTACTATTACTTTGCGCCCCTGTCGCAGCGAGATAAGCCGCTTTAAAGGTCGAGTTCATAGTTACGTTATTAACAGTGTCATACGATCCAACATAACCAACCAGCGCCCAGAGCATAGTTACGGCTACAACAGAAGCAAATATTAAGCTTCTAATTGGTACTGCTGCTCTATATTGTTTCATTATCAACGCCTATTAATTATATATATAATGAATGCACTAGCTATCCATAAAAATCCTACTGTTAATAATGTTGCCTGGCTCAGATCAATGTAAAATAATGATGTTAAGTATAAGTCAACGCCTATGATCGTTATTGTGGGGTTTTTCGTTATGTAAATTAATGCAACAACTATAACACCTAATAATCCGATAAATATCCCAATGCTTCCAAAGATTCCTTGCGATGTTCCAAATGTTCCCTGTGCCAGCGCATAACTGCTGCCATTTACAATCGCCCCAAATTTCCAAATATATAAAGTATCATTGATATGTGGTACCGTGCAGCTAAGCGTTCCACTTTTAGTAACCTCGGACTTTGCACAGGTCGCAACTTGCGACGTTAATGTATATCCACTTTGGTTGTATACTTTTAAAGATATATTATACTCATTTCCTAAGTTAGACGTGAATATGCAGCTTTCAGTTGCAGTGTTTGATGCTCCATTAGTTGTATTACAATTATATTTTAGATTTGATAATATACTTTGAATTAATGTTATCGAAAAATTGCCAACCTGTATAACAAAAGGACAGGCAGACGTTCCACAGCTCTGAGCGGTAAAGTAATTTGTTACGGCTAATAAATTATTAGTTTGTGGGGTATATGCTACAAATCTATACTCCCTTTGATTCTGCAGATTAATATACGTTCCACTTCCACCCTGAGTATAAAATTCGTTAACTAATATGCTGGTATTTGTATTAGGGTTATATAAATCTACTTCTACGAGCGCAGGTATATAACTAGCGCTTGTTACATTTTCTACTGCAACTTCATACAATATTGGTGATGATATGTTGTAGAGATATAATTTCTCAGTTGTAGATTTATTAGATGTGGTTAAATTCTGCAAATAGAAGGTTGCGTTAGTTGCTCCAACACTAGAATACTTGAAACTGCCGCCAGATATAAATGTTGCGAAATTAGGATAAATACAACTATAATATTTATTTGCAGTGGCAGTGCTTGTAAATCCTGCGTTAGTTCCGTTAATGGTATTTGAGGTATATAAATTATTTCTAATTATAAATGATCCTTGCAATAATACGTTTGAACTCCATACTTGACTTGGCAATGTTGCATTGTAGAAAGTCCAATTTATTGCCTTATCGCTCGTCGAGTTACAATTAATTAATGACGGTAAATAACTGCCAAATGTTATGCTTGTATTGCGATATACATAATTATTATTATATGTTAATTTTATTGGTATAGTCGCTGTTACTGTAACTGGAGTTCCAACCTTAGGCATTGTTAAATTAAAGTTTTTATTTAGAAATGAGTATATCGACGCATAATAATGATAATCGTTAGTTACGAACTCCGTTAATGTTTTATTCCCGATTACTACAGTACTGTTAACAGTAGCAAGACTTATTAATTTTTTCTGGGAAATATTGACAAAAATGGTTTGATTATCCCCTTCTATAATATTATTAAGCTTATTTGCTATTGCTGGGATATAATTAAAATATGTATTTTGGGAATTATTTAATACTTTGCTATAATATATTTTAGTGTTGTTATTATACACTAAAACAAATGAACTATTATAAATATTCGCAGTATCGTTTACTGACACTAAAGGTAAGATATAACTCATATTATAATTTTGTAATTTTGCCTGGCCTGTTTCATTTTCAAATGTTAAATTCTTAAGCGCATTTTGAACAATCACATTTGCATATTTTACAGAAGGCGAAAAATTAATAGTATAATTAAACCAATCTGTTGCTGTTTCATAATTATATGTGCTTAATGTTGGTTTTTTTGAAACAATATAAGCTACAATGTCTACGCTAGCAGATGCGTCTGTGCTGCCAGCGACGTTGTACCCATAAAACGTATGCGACCCAAATGTCAAACTTGATGTTGTATAAGTTGCTGTTGTTGTGCCAGATGCGAGAGTTGTTCCTAATGGGCTTTGCACTTCACAGGTATCACCTGTTGTGCACGTTGCCTTTACTGTAACTGTCTGTGCAAGTAATGCGTCTGGCGACGGTGTTATACTTATTGTTACTGTGTGGCTGCTGCCTGTTGATGTGATTGGGCCATAACCAACTGTTGGCATTATGCCATTTGGCGGATAATTTCTTGTTCTAAGCCAATCAACATACATGCTGCCATACTCTTCTTGTACAATAGTTATATAATATGTTGATGCTGCCCATGAATGCAGTGTATCTGTTCCGCTTGATTTAGAGGTATAATTTCTTAAAAGATTAAGGCTGCTGCCACTCCATAATAAAGATAACACACCATTAGTTGCAGCAACGCCTCCAGATGAGCTTACCCCAGATCCTCTTAATCTGTACCCGATGCTGCCTCCAGAATTGCTGAAGGCTTCGGCTCCGTACCCTGTTGGGCCACTATTTGTTGGAGGTTGTGTTTCGCTATCAAACCATACAGACCAAGCTGATGTCGTACTATTTTGTAGTGTACTAGGTGAATATATTTCAAGAACTGGAGCTGTTGATGAGGTTATAGTAGCTGTTACATATAAAAATGCAAAATTCTGAGAGCTGCTAGGTATACTTAGTAATGCTCCATTATCAATAGTTACAGTTCCACCATTCAACGAGGTAGAAAATCCAGAGGGAGTTGATGTTCCTTTAAAGTTTTGGTAAAAGTTAAAAACATTTGCTCCGTTATCATAAGACCCATAAGTTGGCGTTAGCTCGGGGGCTATACCGCTTGTAGTTGCATTAATATAATTAGATGTCATATTTCCTATAGCCATGTATACTGTTAAATTAGTGCCATGAACAACTGAAGGATTTAATTTAACCCATACATCAGTATATTTTGAAGCGTTAGAGAGATTGCTTTCAATCCAGCTATAAACTTTTGTACCATTATAATAATAGAATGCGGTATTATTTAATTTTGGGCGAAGATAGGTTTTGTATTTGCTCATGTTAATTGTTAATAATTGCTGAAAGCCAGCTCCGGTCGCTGTTGTTTGAGTATTTGATATGTTAATTGGCACATAATACAATGCGCTTGAAGGTAATGAGGGTCCTGCCATTGAAATCTGCAAAAGAGATACTATAAATAACGTAAATAGTATACCCATTTTTGCATTTTTCAACATTTTTATCGACCTTTTCTTAACTCTGTTCTTTCTCTTTTAACTTTTCCAACTGTTGCCCCATAAATGTATCTGCCGCGCTCCACTCCATACGTTGCCTCAAAGCGCTTTAATTCTTTCTTTTTTGCTGTTCCTTTGTATAGACGCTCACCTCGCTTATACATTTTTCTATATCGTGGTCCTTTAATTTTGGGATATGTTTTTTTCACATTTTCACCTCATTTTGTAAACGTAAACATAATTATTATAATTGATACTATAAATGAAATAACTGGTAAATATTGCATGAATATCACAATATAATTATATTGCGCGGCAACCGCTGCAAATGATGAGTTAGAAATTACCTGCAAAAATATATCATGGAATATAAATGAGAATATTATCTCTATTGGCAGCACTATTATTGCAGGCAGCACAAATACAGGACTTGCATCAGTAAAGGCTGCTGAGATTATCGAAACAAAGGCCCCAAAGAAGAATAGTACTATAATAGAGTTATTAAGCAATGATATTGCGTTAGTTGTAGATTTAACTGCAAGTTTCCCAGTCGGCGTTGCGTTGGTTAATGCTTGGAAAGCAGAGTTTGAGGTTAAACCATTCCAAACAATATCAACAGTGAAGAGCGCAATGATTAAGGCAAATGCAATTACAATTAGAAAAATAACATCAACTTGGGCTTTCATTTCTTGCGCCCCCTTGCGATTGGCCTGCTTAACCCTATCTTTGTTGCTTTACCATGTATATTCAGTTCTGAATGACTAAAATCTGCAAAGTACTTAAAGTTGACAGACTTTATTTGTTTTTTAGGTCTTATAGTACGCTGCGTGTTTTTAATTCGTGATCCTATACCAAAAGTAGGTATTGGACTAATTATATTAGGCAATACATCGAATTGCCCTGCGTTTTCACCATTTGCTTGTATTTGTGCTTCCCTTTGTTGTTGTCTTGTTAATGTTCGTGAGAGTGTTAATTGTGCTGAAGATTGTTCTTGATTTTGTAATGATGATAATGAGGATATAGTATTTTGCCTTGTTATAGTGTTTGATTGATTTCCTAACACTGTACTAGATCTATTTAATGTACTATTAGTATAAGAAGAGATTAATGGAAGCGCAACTCTATTTGTATTTTGGATTCCGTTTGTTGTTTGTGTAAGACCAATAATAGAACTTCCTGCGAATGATGTCGCAAGATAATTTTTATTTGTAAGTATAAGTGGATCTTTGTTATTATATATCAATGTACTAACTGTTTGACTTGGTGATATTATATTAATTGTTGATA
>JAJZDT010000034.1 GCA_021851535.1 Microcaldota archaeon
CCGTTAAAACAGTACTCGGTTTAATTTGAGCTCGAAAATTGTAAGAAATAGTTGCTAATACGCCAGCATGTATATAAAAATCTTTATAGAAATAACGAATGGTTGGACCAATATATGCTGCATGGCCGCCGGTGGTTAAATCAATACGGTTATTTATGTGATCTGCATGTGTATATAAACCAAAATATTCTAATAAAAATGTAAGAAAGTGATCATGGTAACAATACGTTTTGCCGAGTGCCCATGCGTATAAAATTAAATTACCTATTTTGCGCTCATCTTTTTTACCAACACTTATGAACCATAAATCAGTTGAGCAAAACCAACTTGGTGTTATTATATCTTGCATTAAACCAACAAAACCATTAAATGCAGGTAAACTAAATAAGGTATTTTGACTTATGGTGGTAGTAGGAAATCCAACTCCAATGGTAGGAACTAAGCGGTATTGGCAATCTGATTGGCGTTGTTGATAGAGAAGATAATTGAATTGAAAGGTGAGATCTCCAAGGCCGCTAGAATTTCCATGAGGTGTTGTTGATTTTTTGCTAACAATAGGAAGAGTGGGTATAATTGTACATTTTTCAGTTATTCCAAAAAAAATATAGTTAAGTAATAAATAATCTTTTTGTTGACTATTTTCAAAAAAGAAAATTTCTTCTATTTTGAATTGATCTTTTTCTAAAATGATATGCAATGGACCAAATAATGAATTAATAGTGTGGGAGGATTCCATTAATTGACAATCAACAGCTTGTGATTGATTAATGCCTAATATTAGAAGAAAAAGTAATAGATTAATCATATTTTCTCTTTTTAACTAAAAAATATAAGCAATGAGGCAGCCAGCAAAGTATTTAATATTGTCTGCTGTTTCAATGCGTGTAAATCGAGAAGCAGTACACTGAATGCCCCCTTGTATTAAGAATGATTTGTTTTCTAGGCGTAATGTTGGTCCTATCAAAAGGAGATTTGACCCAGTGGTAAGATCTGGAATATTATTCAATATATCGGGCCATGAATAAAAATTACTCATTTCTATGAAAAATATAACAAAATAATCATCCTTAAAACAAAATATATGACCAACACCAATATTAAACAAAAGAAGATTGCCAAATTTTATATGATTTTTTTTATTGGTAAGAATACTCCCAAAATCAGAATAAACGTACCAACCATCAATCGACATAGCATCATGTACGATGCCCAAGAAGAAATTTGTTCTATTAAAACTGAAAAAGGTTCGAGCGGCAACCGTTGAGGTTGGAAAACGTATGCCAGCCATTCCGATAATTCTATAGCGGTAATTTTTCGTTTCATTTTTATACAACATATAGTCAAAATTTAAAAAAATATCGGCAAGGCCAGTTTTTGGCCCTGGAAATTCAGTTGATGTTTGGCTATATATAGGAATTGTAAGAATGCCAGTAAAATTATCGGTAATACCATAATAGGCAAGGGTACCAGTAAAAGTTCCTGAGTGTGGTTTTTGTTTAAGATAGAAGACTTCCTGCCCTACACCAAATTCATATTTTGGTAAAATCGTATGGCCAAAACTAAATAATGGACCAATTCCTTCTGGTGGTAAATGGTCACATAGTGAGCTCAATGAATAAGAAAAAAATGATAGAAAAAAAATGAATATAATTTTTGTATACATTCTACAGTACTCTAATTTTAATTGTTTTTAGAGTACTGTAAGAGGGTTTATAATACAAGTCGTATTTTGTTAAAGTGCTGTAATATGAAAGAGCTGATTAAAGTAAGACAAGCTCTTTGTAGATTTTTTTTGCATCCATGATGGTAAGATCCGTTGTGCATATTCAATAAAATCATTTAATCCTATACCCAGTTGATAATTGCCGTCTTGGGCATGTATTTTTTCAGGAAAAGCAATACCTATGCCAAATAAATGTGGTGCAATAATACCAGAAGATCCATCATATTGATCATACAAGGCGTGATCTCCGTTAATAGCTGGTAATTCATTTCTTTCAAAACCGATGGCATAAATTATTTTATTGCAAATGCAAAGCCAGGAATCTAATACAGCTGGACTATTAAAAAGGCGTATCAAATTGGCGGGAGGATTTTTTTCTAAAACATTGAGTGCCCACCGTGCTGTTTCTCCTTTTAATCCCGCCTCGCCTTCAATAATGATACCGCTTGGATTTTCAATAGCATATTGAATAGGTTTATTATAAAAATTGATGATTCTTTTTACCGAAAGCTCTGAAAGATATTTCAAAATTAATATTGCTGAGTGAGCACTACCTATGACCGCTATTGAATCATCAGCACAAACATGTTCTGCTAACGCCGCTTTATCAAGTGCTATATCAAGTTGAATCTGTGTTGCGTTATGATTATGATAGGTAAGTGTTTTGGGGTGTGATCCAGTTGCAAGTACTACATTATGAGCATAAGTGATGTCATTATCGATACCAATTTGCCATAAGTCATCTTTATAATCTAATGATGTTAGATTGCTTTGAATTGAGATAACCTGAGTGCGTAAATAATTGGTAATGTCTTGTAGTGGATCAATAATAATTTTAAGTTGATATTCTTGTTCTGGATTATATGCATATAATTGTGCGATTGAGTGTGTTTGTACTTGTTGAAATGTTTTGCAACAATGCAAAAATTCTACAAAATATTTAGTTTGGGTGTTGCTTGGCACTTGAGTGTAATGTTCACCCAGTCTACCGACGTTGAATTTTGGATCGATCCACACAATATTTTTTGCCGGTACTCCTAAATCGACTAATAATCCAATTACGCTAATTCCTGCAGGTCCGGCACCTATAATCGCCCATTGAGGATATTGAGCGCGTTCAGATTCTTGTGTGTAAAGATGTGAATGCGTAAATAAGGCAAAAAAACTCACAATAATAATCAAACGATTCATATGGTAATTCCTAACTCAAATTATATGGTAATAATCTTTTTGTTGAGTTTATAAAAATCTGATTCTTTATTTCAATCTCTAGTGTATGAATAAGTATTAAAAACGCATAGCAGCGGCAAAAGCCATACGATAATTAGTAGGATCTATATCTGTTCTGCTACTAACATCTGATGGTCGACTATGTCTAACACAAGGATATTGTATGCCGATTTGAAAAATAAAATGGTCACGGGAAGCACGTAAGGTGGGCCCAATATAAATTGCAGTGCCACCAAGAGCAAGAACGGGCTTATTGGTGAATTTATGTGTTTTTTGGTATTCAACATTTACTTCAATGTCTACTCCTAAATAAAAATCATCATGCCTCATAATGGTATGGGCAAAGCCAGTTTGGCAATAAAATAGAAATCCATAATCTTTGCTGGTTGGAACAAAAATACCAAAAAACATATATTGAAATATCTTTGGCGTAGCAAAACTTTCAGTGATTCCTGCAAAATAGTTCATTGATTTAGTTGTTTGGAGTGTAATAATTTTTGAAGTATTAGTAGGAAAAATCATTGCACCTAGGATGGTAGTTCTTAAACGGCATTCATCAGGGATTTTATATTCATAAGTAATAAACTCAAGTTCTAATCGTGTATTACAAATTCC
Organism: Microcaldota archaeon; assembly: GCA_021851535.1. Next base: position 3,569 of record JAJZDT010000034.1, read on the forward strand.
TCTACCGTTTATTCCTAATCGAAAATTTTTTGCAAGTATGGGCTGTTTTACTACGAATGTTAAGGTATCTGTTATGCCATAATAAATATGGTTGTGAAGAAGGAAAGTAGTATGTAGATCAGCTTCAGAAACAAAATAAATTTGCCGATATACAAAACCATTTTTTTTTTGCACATTTTGCCCGAATGAAAAAAGAGGTCCCGGCCCTGCTGAATATGGTAAATGGTCCAATTCAGCGTTACTATTACGACTAAAGACTAAACTTGCTAACAAAAAAAATTTACTATATTTCATTACAGGAGCTCGATTTTTTAATTAATAATGGGGAATTTGTGTTAGTTATAGCATGTCTTTTATATGCAGTCTATAATGAAATAATTTAATGACACGTACAAAAAAGACTTTAAAAAAGGAACATATGAAAAAAAATATATTTTTTTATCTTATCCTTTATAAAAACTTACTCAAAAGCTCACTTCAAATGATGCAAGGTATATGGAAAATTGGTCATTTATCTGGCCCGGTGGTAACCATTTTTGGTGGTTCGCACTTACAAATGAAAAGCCCCTATGCAAGGGAGGCGCATGATCTTGCAAGCTTATTAATTCAACATAATATTTCCGTTATTACCGGCGGTGGTCCAGGAATTATGGAAGCTGCTAATTGTGGAGCAACGCATGCTGAAACTCAAAAAACCACGGCACGTTCAATCGGCATTACGGTACTTGGTTTGGAGCAGGAGCTATTTAATATATGCGCGCAAGAAAAAATTCTTGTTGATTACTTTTTTGCACGTAAATGGCTTATGATTCAATATTCTGATGCATTTGTTTTTTTTCCAGGGGGGTTTGGCACGTTAGATGAATTTGGAGAAACTATTACTTTAATTCAAACAAAGAAAATTGCTGGCGTTCCGATTATTTTTTTTGGAAAAGATTTTTGGGAGCCTTTTACTCGATGGTTAGAGCTTTCCATATTACCACAAGGACTTATTGCAAAAGGGGATTTAGGGCATATTAAAGTTACTGATAACGTTGATGAGGCATTTAAATTGCTTAAAATGCATTGTGATATCTGTCGCTAATTTATAATGTTCAGGTTAGTCAATTGCTGTAGCAATTGACGTGTTGATTTAAAAACAATGCTCGTTATACCATGCTGTTGAGCAGCTAGAACGTTTTTTGGTTTGTCATCAATGAATATCATTTTTTGGGGGTTAATGTTATATTTTTTTAAGAATAGTTTATAAGCATCCTGATGAGGTTTAGCTATCCAATTATTAGAAGATTCAGCAAAATGAATACCATCAAAATTATTAAAAAATTGCTGATATGGTTTATATAATTTTTGATATGTCATGGAGCCAATATTTGA
>JAJZDT010000154.1 GCA_021851535.1 Microcaldota archaeon
TTATTATAATGATAATTATTGCATTGATATGTATGAGTATGGCATATAGCATATCCATAATATTTCCAAAATTTTTTTAGGTAATTAGATGCCAAAGGGCATAATAGAAAATGAATCACAATGGAATGCGTTTGTGAAGCGTGAGCATTTAGATGAGCATAAAATAGTTCCTATACGACGGGCGCATCTACATGGTTGGAAGAGATTTGCGCTTATAACGCTTAGAATATACATAATATCAATACTCATTATTGTAATATTGGGTTTTTTGAATATTATATAAAATATAATTAAAAAATATTATTAAACGTCAAATATCAAATATAATAAAATACTATTAAAGCTTTTTTATTCATAGGTTAAGCGTATTATTGGGTGGAATAATGGTAATTATACAAGGTAAGACTAATCATATAAGTAGATATAAAAGAAGAAAGAGTTTGCAGGTTCGCGTGCGAAATATGTATATCGGCTCTGAGCATCCTGTAGCGCTGCAGAGTATGACAAATACTGATACTGGCAATGTGGATAAGACTGTTGAGCAAATACTAGAATTACATAATGCAGGTTCAGAGCTAGTACGCTTTACAATTCAGAATTTATCTATGGCAAGATCTGTAGTTGATATAAGGAAAAAGATCGATGGCATGGGGTTAGATATACCTTTAATTGGAGATTTCCATTATAATGGCCATTCATTATTAAAGGATGTGCCAAGTTGCGCTGATGCATTAGATAAATATAGAATAAATCCTGGAAATGTAGGGTTTGGCGAGAAGCATGACGATAATTTTAAGCAGTTTGTAAAGCTTGCAATAGATCATGATAAACCTGTAAGAATAGGGGTGAATTGGGGTTCATTAGATCCATCGGTGCTTACAATATTAATGGATAGGAATATGAAAGCGGGCTCGCCAAAGAGCGCGCGTGATGTTACAATAGATGCTGTGGTTGAGAGTGCGGTGCAGTCTGTGCATAAAGCAATAGAATATGGACTCTCTAAAGATAAGATTATAGTTAGTACTAAGATATCTGAGGTTCCAGAAATGGTGCATGCATACAAGATGCTTGCATCACGAATAGAACAGCCATTACACTTAGGATTAACTGAAGCGGGTATAGGCAGCAAGGGCATAGCGGCATCAAGTGCAGCGCTTTCACAGCTGCTTGTAGAAGGCATTGGAGATACTATACGCGTATCATTAACACCAACTCCGGGCTCAAGTAGGTCCGAAGAGGTCATAGTGGCAAAACAAATATTACAATCACTTGATATAAGACATTTTACGCCTCTTGTTACAAGCTGTCCTGGATGTGGGCGAACCACTTCAACAGGATTTCAGGAGCTTGCAGAGTACATGACAAAATATCTAGAAACACAGATGAAGGTGTGGAAAAAATCAGGCTATATAGGCGTTGAAGAGATGAAGGTTGCCGTAATGGGTTGCGTTGTTAATGGCCCTGGTGAGAGCAAGTATGCAAATATAGGTATATCGCTTCCTGGTAGCGGAGAGGATCCTGTATGTATGATTTATGAGGATGGTAAGCAGGTTGATACTACCAGAATATCTGAAGCAAAGGATAAATTTAAGAATAGACTCGAGATGTATGTGCAGAACCATTACTCAAAGGAATAAGTTCAAATTAAATTATCTAAAAATTAATCAGTGTATGAAGATAGTACTGCTATTAGAATATATAAAGTTCACACTGTTAATAAACTAAAATAAACTCACAAAGAATGAGCAATCTAAAGGTTGCCCACTCTGCGCTTTTGATCTCTTCGCAAGCGCTTTCTGCGCTTCTTTAGCCATTTCCAGCGCATTCTTCCTTTTTTCTTCCATTTTCTAGGTATGCTTCCCAATATGACACCGAGTTTTAAATATTAAATCAAAATATCGCGCCTACAAAATTGCAAAATTTGAGCAATGATATTAAAGCGACAATATTTGATAATAATAGCACGACAATATATATAAATCTATTTAATTTACCATAAAATAACTTATCATGCCAAACGTTACTAAAAATACACAAGCGCACCAAATAATATATATAACTTATTTGCCTATTCTATCTGTATTTAGTTAATTGCAGTGTGAGAACATGAAAACAGGATATATAGTACTTTTAATTCTTATAATATTTTTTGCCTATCTTGCATATAATAGCTTGCATACGCAGCAAAAGCCTGTGAATCTTGCAAATAAGGGTAATGGAAATACAATTGCAACAAATTCAATTGCAACTACTACAATACCTAACGCTGTTCCATGTGAGAATGTATATGGAAGAACCTATAATACGATAAATACGAGCAGTATAATAAAAGAGTGCAGCTGGGGCGGAGGTAATGTTAGCTTATGGGTTGGCAGCGGACCATTTGAGAATGAGCGGTTCATTGCTATAGGCTCAGATAATTTAACGTATATAAATCAGACTGCAAATTATAGCTGCATAACGCTTTATGGCGCATACAAGCTCCCAAAGCAGAATTATACAATAAAATTCATATTAGGTCCAATGAATAGCAATGTATTACTTGACAAATGTTCGTTTGCATCATATGAATTAAATACCACAATAGTGCCAAGTAATCATAGCATATATCAAAATGTATATAATGGCAATTTCAGTACAGGCACATTTTCTGGCTGGAGCTCAAATGGCACTGCATTCGGAAGACATCCACTAAATATAACACTTGCAAACATTGATGGGTGTTATCCTGAAAACACACCATGGACAAATTACTCCGCATCATATTTTGCCACAACATTTAGCTGTAATAAAACAACAAGGTCCTATGGCTCTTTATCTTCATCCTATTTCTTTGCAGATAAACCATTCCTTAATTTTCAGGCTATAGGGTTTGCAAGTCCTTATATCTATGTAGAAGTGCTAGAAAATAATACACCAAAAATAATTTTGCATTTTAATACTTATATTGGGGCAAATACGAGTGCAAAGACATTCTCTTTTAGAAATATAACAATACCTCTAGCAACAGTATATGGAAAACCTGTGCGCGTTGCGATCGTAGCAAATGAGATACGCGAATATGAATATGTGGCTGTTGGGAACTTCCAATTATCAGAGACCCCTAATCAGTATCCTAATATAATATCTAATATAACGATAAAATAGCACATTAAACTTTTTTAGCTATCTTATTACCAGAGAGAACAACTAGGCCATACTCATCAGGGATTATGTACTTTTGCAATGTTTTTATTACGGATTCTATTTTTATTTGCTCTATTCTGTCAGATATATCCTCAAATAATGTTTTGTTGTTAAAAAGAGAATATATGCCAGACTGCACTACAGATGCAAGTAGTGTATTTTCACGTAATGTTTTATAACCTATTGCTGTTTGTACTCTGGCACGCTCTAATTCCTCATTTGGCACACTACCATTAATTATCGAATCGAGTATACTTAGCATTATGCTCTTTGTTTTTTTAAGATCTTTTGGTTCAACGCCTGCGTCTAGTGCTATAAATCCAAAATGTTTCCAAATATTGCACGAACCGCTCGGATCATAAGATAATCCATTCTTTTCACGTATCTCATCATATGCAAGATTGCCAAGAAGCGTATTGGCAATACGCATAGCAATAAATTCATCAATACTCATATTTTGTGTTCCAATGCATTTGAAACCAACTGCAATGCGCGTTTGGGTAACGCCCTCTCTTACTACATAAAGCTCTTTTTTAAATTGTTCTTCATTACAAGTATCCAATTTTACGCTTTTATATTTGCGTTCAAAATCATTGAAATATTCCTCTAATACATTTATGGCATCATTATTCTCAATACCACCATATACAGATACAACAATATTTTCAGGTGCGTATTGCTCATTATATATATTGTATAAATGCTCTCTTGATATCTTTTTTATTGTGAGCTTATTATTGCCACCAATTGGCATTTTTGCAGGATAATCTTTGAAAAGAACCTTTGGCAGATATTCAGATCCAAAATCACGAGGATTATTTTCTGATATTAAATTTTCATTTATTATTGCTCCGCGCTCCTTTTCAAACTCTTCAATTGGTATATTAGAATTTTTTATCATGTCCGATACTATGTCTATTGAATTTTCAAAATACTTTTTAAAGCATTTTGTCATGTAATTCGTATTTTCAAAATCTGTCGATGCATTAGAATATGCTCCAATATTGCGCATCTGATTTGATATGTCCTTCCAGCTACGCTTATCTGTTCCTTTAAAGAGCATATGTTCTAGAAAATGTGCAGAGCCATTCACTTTTGGATTCTCATATATAGATCCATATCCGATAGATACATTTGTGCTAACGGTCTGAAAATTATCCTCTCCCGACACTAAAAATATCATTCCGTTTTTTAATTTTTTTATTATCACAAAAACACCAAATTATATAAAATCAAATTTTAGTATGTTCTAATTCAATATAATATCTACAATTAAAATATACAAATAAAAATACTACTTCAACTCAACGTATGCTCTTAATGTATATATTTCTTATTTATATATTATTATACAAAAGAAAAATCAAAACATTTTTAAATCTATCTTAATGATATGCACAAGGTATTTATATTAGGGACATCACCTAATACATATTCGAAATATTCATGGTGAAATATATGGACAAAAGAATGGATAAAAGTATGGATGCGCAAAGCGCAATAAGAAATAGTGAGCACAAAGATTATTCTAATATTATAAGAAAGGGAATAATTGCAACTGTGGCATCTATGGGTGTTGTTGCAGGCATTGCTGGGTGCAGTTCAAATAGCAATTCTGGAACAGAGGGGCTTAATAATGGCGTTTTTTCAAATTATGGACAATTATCAAAGACTCAAACGGGCATAGTCCAGGGAATGTATCCAGTAAAGGTATCTCAGACTCAGGGTGGA